>CAZDIF010000182.1:0-5516 GCA_964505365.1 uncultured Actinomycetota bacterium | reverse complement strand
TGCGGGGCGGCCACTCGCGGCCGTCGCTGGCGCTCAAGTGGGGCGCGTACGCCTCCGAGGCCGGCCTGCTGGACCGCGTCGTCGACGAGACGAGGGCACTGGGCCTGTGGACCGGCGAGCGCTCGCTGGAGGCCGACGTCATGGACTGGTCCGACGACATCGCCTACGCCGTCCACGACATCGAGGACTTCTACCGCGCAGCGTCCATCCCGCTGGGGCAGCTGCGCAATGACGACGGCGAATGGGACGACTACCTCGCCTTCGTCGCGACCGAGGTCGCCTACAAGAACTGGGACGACCGCGAACTCGAGCGCGTCGGCGCCCTCGTCCGCCGGCACCTGCCCACCCAGCCGTTCCGCGGCAGCGAGCGCAACCGCTTCGAGATCCGCGACTTCGCCGTCGCGATGACCCGGCTGCTGACCCGCGACCTGGCCGTCGGCGACGACGGGCTCCGGGTGCCACGCACCAACCGCATCGCCGCCGAGCTCCTCAAGCGGCTGGTCCGCCACTACGTGATCCGTCGGCCCGACGTGGCGATGATGCAGCGGGGCCAGCGCCGGGTGCTGCGCGAGCTCGTGTTCGACCTGGATGCGATGCTGGCGGAGGAGGCTCCCCACCTGAACGACCCGACCGTGCCCCTGCCACCGCGGTTGGTGTCGTACGCGCGCCGCTGCCTGCAGGCCGAGGAGATGGCCCACCTCGACGAGGCGCAGCGCCGACGCCGCGCCGTCGTGGACTTCGTCTGCTCGCTGACCGACCGGCAGGCGCTCCTGCTCGGCCAGCGGCTGTCCGGCGACGTGGCCGGCGGGGTCGGCCACGACTGGCTGACCGTCTGACCGTCTCCGTCACCTCGTCCCGGCCCGGGCCCGGGCCGTGGTCTCCTCCAGCGTCAGGGTGCGGCCGCGAGCGCGGGCCCGCTCGATCACGATGTCCTCGAGGGCATCCTGCGCGAGCACGTCCGCGGGATCCTGCTGCCACCGGAACGCCTCGGGCGTGATGGTCGCGCCGACCCGTTCGCGCAGACGGTCGGCGGCCCCGGCCAGCACGCACCCCTCCTCGGGATCCCCCAGCAGGACCGCCACCTGGCCAAGCCGATCGAGATCCATGGCCAGCCCGGGAAGTTCTCCGAGCTCCACGGCGATCTCGACGCAGCCGCGCAGCTCGTCACGGGCCTGCTCGTACCGTTCCTGGCGCAGCGCGGTCAGTGCCAGCGTGCGAAGGACCTGCAGCTCGTACCACCGTTCCCCGATTGCTCGGGTCCCGGCGAGGCAGCGCTCGCCGTACTCGCGGGACTCCTCCAGGTCGCCGGTCAGCAGTCGCACCATCTGGGAGGTGGCCATGCCCAGCCCCATCGCCAGGACGTCGTCGCGCTCGGCGACGAGGCCCTGGAGCTCCTGCTCGAGCGCGACGGCGTCGTCGAGGTCCCCCCGGTGGCAGGCGACGGTCACCACGAGGCCGAGGAGCGCCTCCAGCTGCAGCCACCACTCGTCCAGGTCCCGGGCTCGGTCGCGAGCCTGGTGGTAGGTGGCCTCGGCGGTGTCCAGGTCGAACTGCCAGTAGCAGATGCCCGCGAGGCCCAGCAGTGCCCGGATGCGGAGGGTCGGTGCGGAGCCGTCCAGGTCCAGGGCCCTGGTGAGCCAGTCGCGGCCCTCCTCGAGCCGGCCGCGGAGCTGCCAGTACCGCCACAGGTCCGCCGACAGCTCGAGGGCCGCATCGGCGTCGCCGACGTCCAGGGCCCACCGGAGGGCCGCCCGCAGGTTCGGGTGCTCGGCATCGAGGCGTTCCACCCAGTGGGCCTGGTCCGCCTGGGTGAGGTGGGGTGCGGCATCGCCAGCCAGGGCGGCATGCACGGCCGCATGGCGCTCGCGGACCTCCGGTTCCTCGCCGGCGGCCCGCAGCTGCTCCCCGGCGTACTCGCGCACGGTCTCGAGCATCCGGTATCGGGGTGGGTCGCCCTCCGGCCGGTCGAGCAGGCTGGCCTCCACGAGCCGAGCCAGGCTCCCGACGACGTCGTCGACCTCCTCCACGCCGACGACGGGCCGTGCGGTCTCGGCCGTGAATCCTCCGACGAAGACGGCCAGTCGACGCAGCACGAGCCGGTCCTCGTGGGCCAGCAGGTCGTTGCTCCACGCGACCGCGTCACGGAGGGTCCGGTGGTGCCGTGGGGGCTCGACCGTCCCGGTCACGAGCCGGGGGAGGGCGGGTTCGAGATGTCGGCGCAGGCCGTCGAGGTTGAACGATCGGAGGCGGGCGGCGGCCAGTTCGATCGCCAGCGGGAGCCCGTCGAGCCGTGCCACGACGTCGGCGACGGCCGACGCGGTGTCGGGCGTGAGGCGGAAGTTCGGGTCGACGGCCACGGCCCGCTCGACGAACAGCGCCACGGCGTCGCCGGCGTCCTCGACCGCCTCGTGGTCCTGCGGCGGCAGGGGGAGCGGGCCGAGCGCGTACGTCTGCTCACCCGCGAGGCGCAGCGGTGACCGGCTGGTCGCCAGCACGGTCAGTTCCGGTGCGGCGTCCAACAGGGATGCGACCGGCGGGACGGCGTCGGGCAGGTGCTCGACGTTGTCGAGCAGCAGGAGCACCCGGCGGGAGTGCAGGTGGTCGATGAGCGTCTCGAGGACCGGCCGCTCGGCCTCGGCCGGCACCCGGATCGCCGTGGCGATGGCCGACGGGACCAACCCGGTGTCCTGGACCTCGGCCAGTGGGACGACGTACACGCCGTGCGGCCAGTCGCCCAGCATCCGCCGTGCGGCCTCGAGTGCGAGGCGGGTCTTGCCGGCGCCGGGCGGGCCCGTCACGGTCACGAGGCGACGGGTGCGCAGCAGTCCCTCGAGGTCCGCGAGTTCGCGCTGACGGCCGACGAAGGTGTCGCGCGGTGCTGGCAGGTTGTGGTCGACCGCCGGGAGCCGTGCGGGCTCGGGCGCGTCGAGCGAGGGGTCCTGCAGGAGGATCTGCTCCTGCAGCCGACAGAGCCAGCGGCCCGGCTGGATCCCCAGTTCGTCGTCCAACACCCGACGTGCGTTCCGGAAGGCCTCCAGGGCACCGGCCTGCCGCCCCGCGCGGTACCGGGCGACCATGAGCTGGCCCCACAGTCGCTCACGAAACGGATGCTGGGCCAGCAGCCCCTCGATCTCCGGTACGAGTGCGTCGTGATGCCCGAGGGCGAGCTCGGCATCGATCCGGTCCTCGAGGGCGGTCATCCGCAGCGCATCGAGCCGTGCCCGCTCGGCGTCGAAGGCGGCGAGGTCGCCCAGGTCCGCGAAGGGGGTGCCGCGCCACAGGTCCAGGGCGGCCTCGAGTGCGCTCGTGGCCGCCTGGGGGTCGCTCCGGACGAGCGCACGGCGTCCCGTTTCGACGAGGTCCTCGAACGCCACGGCGTCGAGCTCCCCGGCCGACACCTTCAGCCGGTAGCCGGTCGGCCGGGTCTCGAGTCGCCCGGCCTCGTCGGCGAGGGCGCGGCGCAGGCGGTGGACGTAGCCCTGCAGGGTGTGGCGGGCCGTGGCGGGAGGTTCGGCGTCCCACAGGTCCTCGGCGAGCCGGTCATAGCTCACCACCTCGCTCGCGCGGAGCAGCAGCAACCCGAGGAGGCGCCGCTGCCGAGGCGTGCCCAGGCTGATCGACGTCTGCCCGTCGTGGGCCTCCACCGGCCCCAGGACCCGGAACTGCACGATCGCTCCCCCTACCTCGTCCGAGGCTAGGTCGGGTCGCCGTCCCTGTCGCGGGATTCGAGGATGGCCTTGAGCCGCGCCAGGTCCTGCCGGAAGTTCCGGCGGATGCCCTGCGCGACCAACGGGGCGATGAGCCGGCCGAGGGGGCCGCCCGGAAGCCGCTCCGGTTCCAGCCACACGCTCGCCCGGCACCCCTGCTGGTGGGGCTCGGCGACACAGCCCGTGTGCACGACCATGGACCCGCCGTCGGACCGGTGGGCGACCGACCGTCCGGCCTCGTACGCGGTGACCACGTCCGTGAACTCGCGCGTCCCCATCGCGTCCATGACCATCCGCCCTCGCCGGCCGACGGCCGTGTGTTCCCCGGGATCGGTCCACTCCGACTCGTGCACCGTGGCCATCCACCGGCCGTCGTTGCGGCGATCGTCGAAGAACGCGAAGACCTCCTCCGCCGGCCGCTCGATCACGATGCTCTCCTCGACCCGCATGCTGCCTCCTTCATCGGGATGGCTGCCGGGCAGCGTGCCGCGACCCGATCGCAGGCCGATCGCAGCGGCCATGGCGGGCCCGACCCGTGCCGACCGCGGCGCTGCGACCCGGCTGCGATCGGCGGCGTGCACCGTGGTCGGAGTCAGGCAACGACTCCCGAGGAGGACGCGATGACCACGAACTCGTACATGCTGAAGGACCAGCCGTCGGAGCTCGACCGGCTGCAGCTGCAGTCGCTCGTGTGGGAGCCGGCCGGCCAGCGCGTGCTCGACCAGCTCGGGTCCGGCGACGGCGCACGCGTGGTCGATGTCGGGTGCGGCGCCCTCGGGTGGCTGCGGCTGCTCAGCGACTGGGTCGGGCCCGACGGCCAGGTGGTGGGGACCGACGTCGACGACACCATGCTCAACGCGGCCGGGCAGTTCGTGGCCGCCGAGGGCCTCGACAACGTCACCCTGGTCCGGGACGACCTCTTCGCCAGCCAGCTCGAGCCGTCCACGTTCGACCTCGTCCACGCACGCTTCCTCATCGGACCGCTCGGGCGGGCCGACGAGCAGATGGATGCGCACCGTCGCCTCGTCCGGCCGGGCGGCACGGTCGTGCTCGAGGAGCTCGACCCGCTGTCGTGGCACTTCGTCCCGGCGGCCCCGACGGTGGGCCTCGACCCGTTCGCCCCGACGGACCGGCAGCTGATCTCCCTGATTCGCGAGGCGTTCCGTCGAGCCGGTGGGAACCCCGAACCCTTCCCCACCCAGCTGGAGGCCTTCCGGCAGGTCGGGATCGAGCCCGAGGTGCGCGCGGAGGTCCAGGCGCTGCCTCCGGGGCACCCGTACCTGGCCCTGCCGCTGCAGTTCGCGACCGCCCTCGACGGGGTGCTGCGGACACTGGTGGACCCGGACGAGCTCGACATCATCCTCGAGCAGGCCAGGACCGAACTGGCCGACCCCGACCGATGGGGCATCACCTTCACCCTCACCCAGTGCTGGGGCCGTCTCGCGTCCTGATACCTCGTCAGGTCGTGGCGGAACGCGCGGGACGGCGGGCGACCCAGCGGGCCAGCACCGGGCCCGTCAGCGCGAGGATCAGCACGTAGGCGGTGGCGATCGGGCCGATGGCGACCTCGCGACCCGCGGTGACCGCGATCTCGGCGATGATGATGGAGAACTCGCCGCGGGACACGAGCGTGCTCATGGCCCGTCGCCGCGCGCGGGGGCTGAGTTCCGGCAGGCCCCACTGCAGTGCCCCCGCCTTCGTCAGGCCGGTGACCACGGCCAGCGCCGCGGCCACCGCGAGGACCGGCGGGATCTCGGCCGGGTCGACCTGCAGGCCGAACAGCACGAAGAAGATCGCCGCGAACACGTC
>CAZDIF010000181.1:0-5559 GCA_964505365.1 uncultured Actinomycetota bacterium | reverse complement strand
GTCTCCGCCGCCCGCCTCGCGGACCTGGTCGCCGACCGCCGGGACGGCTGAGCGGACCGTCAGCCCGCGTGGTCGACGATGTCGGGCTCCGCATGGGCGACGACGATCCGGATGGGGTTGCCGTCGCGGGACTCGAGCATCGCCAGGGCGTCGGGGAACTCGTCCAGCGTCAGGGTGTGGCTGACGGACCGGCTGAGGTCGAGGCGGCCGACCTCGACGAGGTCCAGCAGCTCGTTGACGTCCTGGCTGGTCGACCCGAACGAGCCGACGACCTCCAGTTCCTGGGCCACGAACAGCCCCAGCGGCATCGTGGACAGCCGTTCCCGGCTGATGCCCACCAGCGTGGCGCGCCCGCCGGGGCGCAGCGACTTGACCGCGTCGTGGGCCGTGGCCTGCAGGCCGACGAACTCGAACGCCAGCTCGACCCCGCCCTCGGTCAGCTCCTTCACGCGGCGCCAGCCGCCACCGTCGGAGGCATCGACGACCTCGTCCGCGCCCCACTGGCGGGCACGCTCCAGCGACACCGGGTCCACGTCGACGCCGATGACCGTGGCACCGGCCAGCTTCGCCAGCTGCACTGCGTGCATGCCCAGCCCGCCGAGGCCGACGATCGCACAGGTGGCGCCCTCCCGGATCCCCGCGCGCTTGAGCGCGTGGTAGGGGGTCGCCACGGCGTCGGCGAGGATCGCCGCCTGGTCGAACGGCAGGGTGCTGGGCACGGGCAGCAGCATCCGGCCGGGCGCGATCGCCAGCTCGGCCTGCGCCCCGTCGGCGGTGACCCCCAGCACCTCCTGGAACGGGCAGAGGTTCTCGCGGCCGCCCGTGCACATCGGGCACTGCCCGCAGAAGCGTCCGGCCGGGACCAGCACCCGGTCGCCGGGCAGCCAGTCGGCCACGTCGTCGCCGACGGCCTCGACGGTGCCGGCGGCCTCGTGGCCCAGCGTGATCGGCAGGTGCGAGGACGGGGTGATCCCCTGCACCACGTGCAGGTCGGACGCGCACACCCCGCAGGCGTGGACGCGGACCAGCACCTCGCCGGGGCCGGGGGCGGGGTCGGGGACCTCCTCGACGCGCAGGTCCTCCGGCGCGTCGCCCGAGCGGGGACGGTGCAGGCGGGCGGCTCGCATCAGGCGGACTCCCCGTCCTCGCCCGGCCAGGGCGGCAGCTCGTCCAGCGAGACGGAGTCGCGGCGGATGCCACGCTGGTAGTCGTGCATGCGCCGGGGGTAGCCGACCTTCGCGGCGTCGTAGACGGGGATGCCGGCCTTCGTGCACAGCTCGCCGGCCTGCTCCCGGTTTCGGACCGGCCGCCGGATGTACTCGCCGTCAGCGGCCACCAGCAGCAGGGTGGTGGGGTAGATCGTGGTGGCGGGCTCGAGGAAGCCCTCCACGCCGGCACGGGAGGCGATGAACTGCTCGATCTCGCGCGTGGCGGTGCGGTTGGCCTTCTGGGTCGCCGGGCTGGGCGCCGAGCGCGGCTTCTTGCTCTCGCCCGTGAACCAGGCGCGGATCCGGTCCGCGAAACCCACGTGCACCACCTTCCTCGTCCGCCCGCGAGGCTATCGGCGTCGCCTGCGCTAGTGGTCGTCCTCGACCAGCTCCACCAGCACGCCGTTGGTGCCCTTCGGGTGGACGAACGCCACGGTGTGGCCGCCACCGCCGGGGCGGGGCTCCTCGTCGATCAGGCGGATGCCCTCGTTGCGCAGGTGCTCGAGCGTGTCGGCGACCGAGTCCACCCCGAAGCCGAGGTGGTGCAGGCCCGGCCCGTTCTTCGCGAGGTACTTCGCGATGGGGGAGTCCTCGCGGGTCGCCTGCAGCAGCTGGATGTACACGCCGCCGACGTCGAGCATGGCCTCCTCGACCCCGTCGGACTCGACCACCTCGCGGTACTCGGGTGTGAGCCCGAAGGCCCGCTCGTACAGCTCCAGGGCGGCGTCGAGGTCCTCGACGGCGATGGCGATCTGGTCGATGCGGGTGACGGCCACGTGGATGCCTTCCGAGCGCGTGCAGGGATCCGGGACCGCCATGCTGCCGCACCGGCGGCGCGAACGCCCAATGCGAACGGCCACCTCCCGGTGCAATGGATCGTGACGGTGACCCGTCCGGGACGTAGCGTCGTCGGATCGAGGAAGGGGCGGACGTGGACCGACCGAACTGGCGAGACGCACTGCAGCTGGCGGCTGAGGCCGCGATCGGCGACCTCGAGGGGCTGCCGGACGATCCGGTGGGTTCCACGGTCACACCGTCGACGATGCTGGAGCGCCTCGACAGGCCGGTGCCGCGCGCGGGCGCGCCTGCGGCGGAGGTCCTGCGGACGCTGGTCGCCGATGTCAAGGGTGGGCTCACCCGGATGAACAGCGGCCGCTTCTACGGCTGGGTCATCGGCGGCTCCACGCCCGCGGGCCTGGGCGCCGACTGGCTGGTGTCGGCGTGGGAGCAGAACACCGTGCTGGTGGAGGCGACCCCGGCGACGGTCGTGCTCGAGCAGGTCGCGGCGCGCTGGTGCCGGGAGCTGCTCGCCCTCCCCGAGCAGAGCACGATTGGCTTCGTCACGGGTGGCCAGATGGCGAACTGGACCGGCCTTGCGGCGGGACGTGATGCCGTGCTCCGCGCCGTCGGGTGGGACGTCGAATCCGACGGCCTGCAGGGCGCGCCCCGGTTGCACGTGGTCGTGGGCGACGAGGCGCACGGCACGGTCCTGCGGTCCCTGCGGTTCCTCGGGCTCGGCGAGCAGGCTGCGGTCCGTGTCGCGACGGACGATCAGGGGCGGATGCTGCCCGGCGCCCTCGACGAGGCGCTGTCTGCCCTCGACGGCCCCGTGCTGGTGGCGCTGCAGGCCGGCAACGTCAACTCCGGCGCCGTGGACCCGATCGATGCGCTCGTCGATGTGGTCGACCGCCACCGTGCGGACCGGCCCGGGCGCATCTGGATCCACGTCGACGGGGCATTCGGCCTCTGGGCGGCGGCGTCGCCGACGCATGCGCACCTGCTGGCCGGGCACGACCGCTGCGACTCGTGGGCCACCGACGCCCACAAGTGGCTCAACGTCCCGTACGACTGCGGGATGACCGCCGTTGCCCACCCGGAGGCGCACCGGCGGACGGTAGGCGTGCGGGCCAGCTACCTGCCGGCGGGCGACCCCCGGTTCCTGCACCCGCTCGACGTGACCCCGGAGCACTCACGGCGGGCGCGCGGGGTGCCGGTGTACGCGACCATCCGTGCGCTCGGGGCCGACGGGATCGCCGAGCTCGTCGACCGCTGCTGTGCCCACGCTCGCCGCTTCGAGAAGGCCCTCGACGGGCAGGCCGGGGTGGAGGTCCTCAACGAGGTCGTGCTCAACCAGGTGGTGGTGGCCTTCCGGGACCCGGCCGGCCGTGACGACGCGGCCCACGTGCAGGCGGTCGCCGACCGCGTGTGGGCCGACGGGACCTGCGTGGCCACCCCGACGACCTGGCGGGGTCAGGCCGGTCTGCGGATCTCGGTGTCCAACTGGACCACGGACGAGGCAGACGTGGACGCTTCCGTCGATGCCCTGCTGCGCTGCCACCGCGTCGCGGCGGGCTGAGCACGGGTTGGGTCGGCGCCACGCGCCAGCCGTACGATGTGCCCACCGCCCGCCGGCTGCCACAGGGAGGACCCACCATGAACGAGACCGTCGTCGTCGGCTACGCCCGCACCCCCATCGGCAGGTTCGGAGGCGGCCTGTCGTCGCTGTCGGCCATGGACCTCGGTGGCCGGGCGATCGCCGCGGCCCTCGAGCGCGCCGGCGTCGCCGGTGACCAGGTCGAATACACGGTCATGGGCCACGTGCTGCAGGCCGGCCAGGGCCAGATCACGTCGAGGCAGGCCGCCGTGAAGGGTGGGATCCCGCTGGACGTGCCGGCCGAGACCATGAACAAGGTGTGCCCGTCCGGGATGGCCGCGATCGCCCGGGCGTCGTCGCTGATCGCCCTCGGCGACTTCGACATCGTCGTCGCCGGCGGCATGGAGTCGATGTCCACCGCGCCGTACGTGCTGGACAAGGCCCGCTTCGGCTACCGCATGGGCGACGGCCAGCTCAAGGACTCGATGATGTTCGACGGGCTGACCTGCGCGTTCGACAACGAGGCGATGGGGCTGGCCACCGAGAAGTACCAGTCCGAGTCGCACGGGTACTCGCGTGAGCGCCAGGACGAGTGGTCGGCCCGCTCCCACGAGCGTGCCGCGGCCGCGTGGAAGGACGGCGCCTACGACGACGAGGTCGTCCCCGTCGAGATCCCGCAGCGCAAGGGCGACCCGGTCGTGGTCGACAGCGACGAGGGCATCCGGCCCGGCACCACCGCCGAGTCGCTCGGCGGCCTGCGGCCCGCGTTCTCGAAGGACGGCACGATCACGGCCGGCAACGCCTCGCAGATCTCCGACGGTGGCGCCGCGGTCGTGCTGATGTCGCGCCAGAAGGCCGAGGAGCTCGGCGTCACGCCGCTGGCGACGGTGCGGTCGTGGGGTGCGACGGCGGGTCCGCTGTCGCTGTTGCCCCAGCCGGCCAACGCGATCCGCAAGGCCGCCGCGAAGATCGACGTCGACCCGTCCGGGCTCGACCTGTACGAGCTCAACGAGGCGTTCGCGTCGGTCGCCATGGCCGGCACCGAGGACCTCGGCATCTCCGAGGACCAGGTCAACGTCAATGGCGGCGCGGTCGCGCTGGGCCACCCGATCGGCTGCACCGGCGCCCGCATCACGATCACGCTGATCAACGAGCTGCGCCGTCGCGGCGGCGGCTCCGGCGCGGCGGCCCTGTGCGGCGGCGGCGGCCAGGGCGACGCGCTGATCGTGGACGTCGCTTGACGGTCGATTCGGCGCGGGAGGTGACTGCCGACCGGGTCGCCCAGCTGGTCGACGGCGTCCTCGCGGGCCAGCGTCGTGCGCTGGCCCGGGCCCTGACGTGGATCGAGGACGGCACGCCCGAGCAGCTGCGGGGAATCGTCGCCGGCCTCTACCCGCACACCGGGTCCGCCCGGGTGCTGGGGATCACGGGGTCGCCCGGGGTCGGCAAGTCGACGCTGACCAACGCGGTCGCGGCCGAGCTGCGTCGCCGCGACCGGACGGTCGCGATCCTCGCGGTGGATCCCTCGTCGCCCTTCTCGGGCGGGGCGCTGCTGGGCGACCGGGTGCGCATGCAGGGCCACCACGCCGACGACGGCGTCTACATCCGCTCGATGGCGGCACGCGGCCACCTCGGCGGCCTCTCGTTCGCCACCCCCCAGGCCGCCCTCGTGCTCGACGCGGCCGGGTTCGACGACGTCATCGTCGAGACCGTCGGGGTCGGCCAGTCCGAGGTGGAGATCGCCGCCAGCGCGGACACGACGCTGGTGGCGCTCGCCCCCGGGATGGGCGACTCCATCCAGGCCGCGAAGGCCGGCATCCTCGAGGTCGCCGACCTGTTCGTGATCAACAAGGCCGACCAGGGCGGGGCCGGCAAGCTCGAGTCCGAGATCCAGGGGATGCTCGAGATGGGCCACGCCGTCGGTGGCGTCGCGGAGCGCGCCAGCGCGAGCACGCACACCGCAGATGGGGTCGGTGG
>CAZDIF010000180.1:0-5573 GCA_964505365.1 uncultured Actinomycetota bacterium | reverse complement strand
GCGTCGAAGCCTCGGTCGATGGCCCACCGGGCCGCCTCGTGGCGGTTGGTGAGCTGCAGCTTGCGCAGGGTGTTGCGCACGTGGGTCTCGACGGTCTTCTCGCCGACGTGGAGCTGTTCGCCGATGCGCCGGTAGGTGTGGCCGCGGGCGAGGTAGCGCAGCACGTCACGCTCGCGGTCGGTCAGCGACTCCCACTCGGGATCGTCCACGGCGTCGCCGAGGTCGAGCTCGAGCAGGTGGCCGGCCAACTCCGCCGAGAACACCGGCTCGCCGTCCCGGGTGGCGCGGATCGCGGCCGCGATGTCGTCCACCGCGGCGGTCTTCAGGAGGTAGCCGGAGGCCCCGGCCACGACGGTGCGCACGACGTCGTCGCGCTCGTCGGAGGCGGACACGGCCAGGGTGGGCGGTGCGTCCTCGCCCAGGGCGTCGAGGACCGCAGGGCCGCCGCCTCCGGGCAGGCGGACGTCCAGTACGAGCACCTCCGGCCGGTGCCGGCGGACGGCGTCGACGGCCTCCTCCACGGTGGCGGCCTCGGCCACCACCTCCACGCGGTGGTCGGCCAGGGCGGACCGCAGGCCCGACCGCACGACCTCGTGGTCGTCGACCACGACGATCCGCAGGGGTGGCCCCACGACCTTCGCGCGTTCCACGGTCACCCCCGGGCCGAGCGGTCGTCGGTGTCGGCGGCCAGGAGCGCGACCAGGTCCTCGCGGGCCCGTGCGACCCGCGAGCGCACGGTGCCGATCGGCACCTCGAGGGCCTCGGCGGCCTCGGCGTAGCTCAACCCCAGCTGCTGGGTCAGCACGAAGGCCGCCCGACGGTCCGGCTCGAGCTCGTCGACGAGCGCCCGCGCATCCACGCTGCCGGACGTGTCGGGCGTCGACCGGTCCGGCGGCGTGGCGGTCAGGGCCTCCCACGGTCGCCGCCGCTGCCGCCGGCGGATCTCGTCGGCACACACCCGCCGGGCGATCGACAGCAGCCAGGTGCGCGCGGACGCGTCCGCCCGGAACCGGCCCATCGACCCCATGGCCCGCACGTAGACCTCCTGGGTGAGGTCGTCCGCGGCGCCCGGGTCGACGAGGTGGGCGCAGAACCGCCACACGTCCGCCTGGGTCCGGTGCACGAACCCGTGCAGGGCCAGCCGGTCGCCCTCGGCGGCCGCCAGCAGCAGGTGCGTCAACTCGTCCATCGTGTGCGCCCAGCGTACGGGCGCCGGGCGCCGGGAACTGACGTCTCCGCCTCGACGACCACCTCCACGACACCGCCCAGGAGCACCACCGTGTCCAGCCCGTGCGCCCCGTTCCGCGAATCCCTCTCGGCGATGGCCGACGGCGAGGTCGCGCCCGTCGACGTCGACGCCGTCCGGGCCCACGTCGATCGGTGCCAGCCGTGCACGGTGTTCGCCGCCGCACTGCCGGGGCTCGACCGTCGGCTGCGCCTCGCCCCGGCGGAGCCCGTGCCGGACCTGACCGCGCGGATCCTCGCGGCCGTGCCCACGCCGGGGCTGGACCGGGCGCGTGCTCGCCTCACCCAGCTGCGGGTCGTGCTGGCGTTGACCGGCGCGGTGCAGCTGGTCCTGCTCGTGCCGGTGCTGCTGGCCGGCGACCTCTTTGCCGGCCACGCCACACGCGAGGCGGGGATCTTCCAGCTGGCCCTCGGCGTCGGGTTCCTCGTCGTCGCCGCCCGACCCGCCCGGTCCGGGGGCCTGCTGCCCGTCGCTGCCGTCGTCGCGGCCCTGGCCACGGTCACCTCCATCGGGGACGTGGTCGCCGGATCCGCCTCGCTGGTGCAGGAGACCGTCCACCTGCTCGAGGTCGTCGGCACCGGCGTGCTCTGGTGGCTGCACCGCCACGACGGCACCGCCACCCTGCGCCCCGCCACGACCTGATCCGTACCGAACCCACCAGTGCCTGCGGTGACGCTCAATTGTGAGACTCATCGCAGGCACTGCCACCACCTCCGACCCTGCGGACCGATCCGATGACCTCGTCCCACCTCCGCCTCCCGCGCCCCGTGGTGCTGGTCGCCGCCGCCGTGGTCGCGGCGCTGCTGCTGGCGGCCACGGCCGTGCCGGCCTTCGCCCACGCCTCCGTGGAGGAGACCTACCCGTCCGACGGCCAGGACGTCGCCGAGGCGCCCGACGAGGTCAGCTGGACCTTCAACGAACCCGTCACCTCCACCACCGGCGCCCTGCGGATCTTCGACAGTGCGGGGGAGCGCGTCGACACCGGCGAGCAGACCCAGCCGGCCCCGAACGAGCTGGCCGTCGGCCTGCCCGACGACCTCGAATCGGGCAGCTACGTGGCCACCTACCGGGTCACCTCCGCCGACGGCCACGTCATCCGCGGGGCCTTCGTCTTCTCGGTCGGCGGCGAGGCCGCGGTCGACGACGACACCCTGGCCGCGATCTTCTCCGGCGGCGGTGACGCGGTCCTGTCGGTGGTCGCAGGCGTGGCCCGCGCGGGCTCCTACCTC
Source organism: uncultured Actinomycetota bacterium (assembly GCA_964505365.1). Lineage (GTDB taxonomy): Bacteria > Actinomycetota > Nitriliruptoria > Nitriliruptorales > Nitriliruptoraceae > CAWCLK01. The sequence goes on along the minus strand of CAZDIF010000180.1, from coordinate 3,098 downwards.
GGCGTGCTGCTGGCGGCTGGCGCGCTGCTGTGGTCGATCGCCGTGGCCCGCGGCCGGTACCGCGACGAGGAATGCGGCCATGCCGCGACCTGGGCCCGCCGGGGTGCCGTCCTCGCCATCGTCACCACGGTGGTCGCCGTACCCATCCAGGCGATGGCGACCTCCGGGCTCGGACCGGCCGCGCTGATCAGCGGCCGCGTGATGGGTGAGACCCTCGGCTCGTCGGTCGGGATCGCGGCGATCGTGCGACTGGTCGGCCTGGGCGCGCTGCTGCTGGCACTACGAGGTGCCACGAGGTCGTCCGCGGCCGGGGGTCGCGGCGTGCTGCTGGCCGGCGTCCCCGCGCTCGTCGCCCTGGGCTCGTTCGTGGTCGACGGCCACACCCGGACGGTCGAGCCTGCCTGGCTGCTCGTGATCGGTGATGCCGTGCACCTGCTGGCCGGCGCCGCGTGGTTCGGCGGGCTGGTCCTGCTCGTGCGGTTCGTGCGGGCCCGGCGACTCGACGACGACCCGGTGGGTGCTGCCGACACGGTGGCCCGGTTCTCGCGGCTCGCCCTGTGGTCGCTGGTCACGGTGGCCGTCGCCGGCTCGGCGATGGGTTGGGCCCTGGTCCGGCAGCCTCGCACGTTGACGACGACCGACTACGGGTGGACGCTGATCGTCAAGGTCGCCCTCGTCGCCGTGGTGGTCCTCGTCGCCGCGTACAACAACCGTCGGCTGGTGCCCGCGATCACCGCCGCGGCGGTCCCGGCCGGCGGGTCGGACACGCGTGCCGCCCCCGCTGACGACACCGACCGCCGCGCCCGGATCGGCCGGACGGCCTGGGGCCAGCTGCGGCGAACCGTGCGGTTCGAGGCGGCCGTCCTCGTCGCCGTCCTCGGGGTCACGGCCTTCCTCGTCAACCTCCGACCGGCCGCCGACGCGGCCGGAATCACCGGCGCCTTCGACACCGTCGTGGAGGTGGAGGACACCGACCTGGAGGTCAACCTCGTCGTCGACCCCAACCGCGTCGGCTTCAACGAGATCCACCTCTACGTCCTCGACCGCACGGGCCGTCCCGTCAGCGACATCGAGGACGTCACGGTGGAGCTGACCCAGCCCGAGCGCGACATCGGCCCGATCGTCCGCGAGCCCTTCGTTGCCGGACCGGGCCACTGGCAGCTGAACGGTCGCGACCTCGCCGTCCCCGGCGAGTGGGAGCTCACGGTCGTCCTCGGCGTGGACCGCTTCACCGAGCAGCGCGTCACCGTCCCCGTCGTCGTCAACCCCTGACCGTCCCACCAGTCCGGATCCCGGAGGAGCCATGGCCCGCACTGCCCACCTCGTGGCGCTCGTCGCCGCACTGACGCTGCTGCCCGCGAGCGTCGCCCTCGCCCATCCGAGCCTCAACCCCAACGCCGTCCCGGTCGGCGAGCCGGTCGACACCACGCTGGTGGTCCCGCACGGGTGCTCGTCCGGCGACGAGGTCATGCCGGACGAGGAGAGCGCGGTCGCCACGACCCGCTTCGACCTGCAACTCATCGACGGCGTCGAGGTGGAGCCGCGCGACGTCGACGGCTGGGACGTCGCCGTCGACGACGAGGCCGTGTCGTGGACCGACGCCGGTGGTGCGACCACCGACCCGATCGAGCTCCCGATCACCCTGACCGTCCATGACGGCGAGCCGGGTGACCAGCTGCACCTCAACGCGTACCAGGAGTGCGAGGACGGCCAGTCCTACCGGTGGACCGAAGGCTCCGAGGACACCCCGCCCGTGCGGCTGGAGCTGACCGCCGGCGGGACCGGCAGCGCCGACCAGGAGCACACCGACTCGCACACCGACGGCGAGACGGCGTCGGAGGAGCCCACCGCCACCGGCACCGAGGAGGAGCCCACCGAGGCGACCGCGGAGCCCACCGCGACCGAGGACACGCCGCAGGCGGTCCCGCTTCCGGATTCGACCCGCGCGTCGTCGTTCTCGCCCATGCCCTGGCTCGTGCTGGCACTGTTCGCCGCCGCCATCGCCGGCGGTATCGTCTGGGCCCGCCGAAAGGGTGCCGCGTGATCCTCCTGCGCTCGGTCGCACTGGCGGTCCTGCTGCTGATCCTGTCGGCCACGCCGGCGTTGGCAGATCCGCCCGGCCCGACCAACTACACGGCCGTCGCCACCGGCATCCAGCCCGCGGTCGACGGCGTCGAGGCCCGGGTGATCGGCGGGGACTCGTTCCTGCAGCTGTCCGTCGAGGGCCACGAGGTCGTGGTGCCCGGCTACGACGGCGAGGAGCTGTACCTGCGGTTCGACCCGAACGGCGAGGTGTACGAGAACCGCCGCTCGCAGTCCTACTACCAGAACCAGTCCCGCTACAACCCCGAGGCGGCCGACCGGCCCGCCGAGATCGGCGCGGACGTCCCGCCCGAGTGGGTGCTGGTGTCCACCGACGGCACGTACGCCTGGCACGACCACCGAATCCACTGGATGTCGCCGAACAGTCTGCCGAAGCTGGCGGATGGCTCCGGACAGGAGGTCGACCCGTCCGGGGCCTCGAACCAGCGCGTCAATTACTGGCTGGAGCCGGTCCCGATCCGGGTGGACGGCCAGCCCGCCGGCATCACCGGCGAGCTGCTCTACCACCCGCCGGCCTCGCCATTGCCTGCCGTGCTGGCGGCCGTGGTCGTCCTGGCCGGAGCACTCGTGCTCGGTCGCCGGTCCATGACCGCCGGCCTCGCCGTCGCGGTCGCCGGGCCGGGAGTGCTGGCCGTTGCCGTCAGCCTGCCGGAGCTGGTCGGCCTCCCGGCGGGCGTGGAGGGCCAGCCGCTGCAACTGGTGCTGCCCGCCATCGCGCTGCTCGTCGCGGCGGCGGCCTGGAGTGTCCGGGACCGTTCGCCCTTCGCGCTCCCGCTCGCCGGCCTGGCCGGCGTCCCCCTGCTCGGCTGGTTCCTCACCAACCTCGCCGGCATCACCGCTGCCGTGGTGCCGCCCGACGTGGTCCCGGACCTGGCCTCCCGACTGGTCCTCGGCGCGGCGGCCGGCGGCGGCCTGGCCGGCGTGGTGCTGGGCGTGCAGCACCTGCTGTTCAGCGACGCCCTGTCGCTGGACCCGGACACGGAGCCGTCCTCGGC
>CAZDIF010000179.1:0-5585 GCA_964505365.1 uncultured Actinomycetota bacterium | reverse complement strand
CGGTGGCCGGACGGGGAACACCAGTTCATCCGGTGCCATCGTCCCCCACGCCTCGAGCCAGCCCTGGTGCAGGGCGATGCGCTCCACGACGGCGCCGTACGGCCAGTCCGGGAGCGGCAACCAGAACGTCGGCTGGGGCAGCCACCGCAGCACGGACCCGCGGGCGCGGACCTTCAGCGCCGGGCCGGCCAGCTTCACCCCGGCGTCCACGGTCACGCCGGCGAGCGTCAGCAGGCGCAGGCCCTCGGGAATGATCGTGAACGACACGAGGAACGTGGGGATCGTCACCATCTCCAGCAGCTGGTCGCCCTGCAGGCTCAGCCCGAAGCGCCCCGCACCGGCGACCACGTGCCGATCGTCCCCCCGGCCCACCAGGCGCACGTCGTCCAGCTCGACCCGGAGCCGCGCCAGGCGCGCCCGCCCCTCCAGCACCGGCAGGTCGGTCGCCACGACCACCACCTGCGGGAGGTGACGGCGCAGCAGATGCCATGCCAGCGGCTGACCGGCGACGTGGAGCTCGACGTCGGCATCGATGGCGGTGGCGATGCGGTCGGCGGCCTCCTGCACCGCACGCTCGCGGACGAAGTGCTCGACCACGACGGCGCCGAGGGACAGCAGCACGACGATCGCCGCGACCCACAGCACCCTTTGGCCTCGGACCCTCGGCGACTTCCTCGGCCGGGGAGGCTAACCGGCCCGAGCGGTAGCCTCCGGCACTGCCTCGACCACCGACACCGAGGGGGTGTGCCGTGGACAGCACGTGGACGTTCCTGCTCGTCGGTGGGTTCGGTGCGGTCGGGGCCGCGATGGCGGTCGGGACCGCCGCCGCCCTCCTCCGCTACCACCGGACGGGCCAGTGGCCGGGCCGCGACGACGGGGCCGAGGTGACGACCGGCCGACTCGTCGGCCTGTACGCGCGTGTCTTGGTCGGGGCGGGACTGGCGATCTACGCGTTCGTGTCCCTGTCCAGCCGGGGGCTGCTGCTGTGAACCCCCTGCGGCAGGCGGCCCGGTCCGCCTCGAGGCTGGGCGCCGCCGCCCAGAACGCCCTCGAGGTGGTCCGGTTCGGTGGGCTGCAGACGACGGACGAACCGTTCCACCACTCGGTCGCCGGCCGCGACCCGGTGCACCGCCTGCGCCACTACCACCCGGTCGACGGCGAACCGGCGGATGGCCCGGCGGTGCTGCTGGTGCCGCCGTTGATGGTGTCCACCGAGATCTACGACGTGACGCCGACCACCAGCGCCGTCCGCCACCTGCACGCCGCGGGTCTCGACCCGTGGGTCGTGGACTTCGGCGCGCCCGAGCGCGAGGAGGGTGGGCTGACGCGCTCGGTCAGCGACCACGTGATCGCGATCAGCCGCGCCGTCGACCGGGTGCGTGAGGAGACGGGCCGGGACGTGCACCTCGGCGGCTACTCGCAGGGCGGCATGTTCTGCTACCAGGCCGCCGCCTACCGGCGGTGCGAGGGGCTGGCCAGCCTCTTCACGTTCGGGTCGCCGGTCGACACGCGCGAGGTGGCGCCGTTCGGCGTGCCGGAGGAGCTGCTGTCCCGGCTGGCCGGCCTCGCCGCCGTGCCCGCCCGGCGGCTCACCCTTCCGGCGTGGGCCGTCAAGTACGGGTTCCAGATGCTCGACCCGGTCAAGACGGCACGCCAGCGGCTCGACTTCCTGCGGCAGTTGCACGACCGCGAGCGCCTGCTCCCCCGCGAGGGCCAGCGGCGCTTCCTCGGCGGCGAGGGCTGGGTCGCCTATCCGGGCCCGGCGATCGCCGAGCTGCTCGAGCAGTTCGTCCAGCAGAACCGGATGCTCGCCGGTGGGTTCGTCATCGACGGGCGGATGCTGACCCTGGCCGACATCGACGTGCCCACGCTGTGCTTCGTCGGCGAGGTGGATTCGTTCGCCCCACCCGCGGCCGTGCGGGGGATCCTCGCCGCCGCACCGCGCGCCACGGTGTACGAGGCCGCCATGGACACCGGCCACTTCGGCATGGTGGTGGGCTCGACCGCGTCCGAGCACACCTGGCCGACCGTGGTCGATTGGATCCGCTACGTCACCGACGGCGGCGACCTGCCCGACGCGATCGACCCGATGGTCGAGCACGGTGACGACGACCGTGCGCCGGACCTGCAGTACGGGATGGAGCTGCTCGGCGACGCGGGACTGTCGGTCGCCCGCACCGTCGCGGGAGCGGCCGGCACCGTCATGGACGCGGCCCGCGACGTGGTGGAGGCGGGCGTCGAGCAGCTGCCGCAACTGGTCCGACTGCAGCGCGTGCAGCGGGACACGCCAGTGTCCCTCGGCCGGCTGCTGGCACGTCAGGCGCGCGAGGCGCCGCGGCGCACCTTCTTCCTGTTCGGCGACCGCGCCTACTCGTGGGGTGACGCCGACACGCGGGTCGACAACGTGGTCCGCGGGCTGCTGTCCGTCGGCGTGCGGCAGGGCCAGCACGTCGGCGTCCTCATGGCGACCCGGCCGTCGGCGCTGGCCCTGGTGTCCGCGCTGTCGCGGGTCGGTGCGGTGGCGGTGATGATGCGCCCCGACGGGCCACTGGAGCGCGAGGCCGAGCTCGGCCGGATCAGCCGGGTGATCACCGACCCCGAGCACGCCGACCTCGCCCGCAACCGCCTCGACGTCCCGGTGCTGGTACTCGGTGGCGGGGGCGAGCCCCGGCAGCTCGGCTTCGGGTTGACCGACATGGAGCGCATCGATCCCGACGAGGTCACCGTGCCGGCCTGGTACCGGCCCAACCCGGGGCGGGCCGACGACCTCGCGTTCGTCCTGTTCACCGGCGACGGGGACCGCACCCGGATGAGCCGGATCACCAACCGCCGGTGGGCCCTGTCGGCCTTCGGGACCGCGACGGCCGCGCGGCTCACCGAGGGCGACACGGTCTTCTCGGTCACCCCGCTCCACCACCCCTCGGGGCTGTTGACCTCCATCGGCGGTGCGATCGCGGGCGGGGCGCGGCTCGCGCTGACGACCTCGTTCGACCCGGCCACGTTCTGGTCCGAGGCACGCCGCTACGGCGTCACCGTCGTGTCGTACACGTGGACGCTGTGCCGCGACCTCGTGGAGGCGCCGCCGAACCCGTCGGAACGCGGCCACCAGGTCCGGCTGTTCGTGGGCTCCGGCATGCCCACGGGCCTGTGGTACCGGGTGCTGGACCGGTTCAGCCCGGCCGGGGTGCTGGAGTTCTACGCCTCCACCGAGGGTGGGGCCGTGCTCGGCAACACCTCGGGCAAGAAGGTCGGGTCGAAGGGCCGGCCGCTGCCGGGCTCGGCCGACGTGGCCGTGGCGGCGTGGGACGTCGACGCGGAGCGCCTCGTGGAGCGCGAGGACGGCTTCGCGATCCGGTGCGCCCCCGGCGAGGTCGGCATGCTGCTCGTGGCCGTCGACCCCGCCCACGCCCACGAGGGTGGCGGCACGGCGCTGCGTGGGGTGTTCCGCCGGGGTGACGCCTGGCTGCCGACGGGCGACCTGTTCCGCGTCGACGAGGACGGTGACCACTGGTGGGTCGACCAGGCCACCGCGCTGGTCCACACCGAGCGGGGGGCGGTGGGCACCGTGCCCGTCGAGGATGCCGTCGGACAGGTCGACGGCGTCGACCTCGTGGCGGTCTACGGGCTGCGACCGCGGCCCGAGGCGGCGGAGGTGCTGGTCGCCGCGGTCACCGAGCGGTCACCGATCGACGCCAGGGCACTGTCGCTCGCCACGGCGACGCTGCCGGAGCACCACCGCCCGCGGGTCGTGCACGTCATCGAGGAGATGCCTCGCACCACCTGGTTCCGGCCGCGCAAGGACGTGCTGCGCGAGCGGGGATTGCCGGATCCCGACGCACGCGCCTGGGGCTGGGACGCCGAGGCCGCGGCCTACGTCCCGTGGTCGGAGGTCGCCGAGGCGCTGCGGGCGGGCTGACCGGGCCGCCGAACGGCGCCAGAGAATTGCCCGACCCAAACGGGCGCCGCTGTGGAACACTGGTGGGTGAGAGCGTGGAGTTCGCCCAGGGAGTCGACATGCGCGCATCCAGCATTCTCGACAGCAAGGGCCACGAGGTCGCGACGGTGGCCCCCGACGACACGGTGCGCGAGGCGGTCGCGGCGCTCAGCCGCCACAACGTCGGTGCGCTCGTGGTGTCACCGGACGGCGAGGCGGTCGCAGGCATCGTGTCCGAGCGCGACGTCGTCCGCCGGCTGGCGACGGACGGGGCGGCGGTCCTCGACCGGCAGGTGGCGGACATCATGAAGCGCGAGGTGAAGACCTGCGAGCCGTCCGAGCACGCCGACCAGCTCATGGAGACGATGACGGCCGGACGGTTCCGCCACGTGCCGGTGGTCGACGACGGCCGGCTCATCGGGATCATCTCGATCGGCGACGTCGTCAAGGTCCGCATCGACGAACTCGCCACCGAGCGCGAGCAGCTCGAGGGCTACATCGCCCACGGGTAGCCGACCCGCGCCCGGCCAGCCGCGAGGTCAGCCTCGGCCGCGGTCGTCGCGGTTGTCCCCGCCGGCCTCGCTGCGTTCGCGGCCCCGGTCGTCGCGGCGGCGGTCCCCCGCCGGGTCGGACATGTCCTCGTCCTCCTCGGGCGGGGTGGCCGGGTTCAGGTCACTCGTCAGCACGAACATGCCGGTGTCGAAGCTGTTGAGCACGATCGTGCCGGACGGGAAGTACGGGTAGGCGGTCCAGGCGCCGCCGAACACCGTCGGGTCGCCGGGCGGGAAGACGTCGAAGGAGCCGACCTCGGTCAGCTCGCCGTTCGCGAGGCCTTCGGCGGTGTAGTCCATGACCCGCAGGCCGGCCGTGTAGTTGGCCTCCCAGACCAGGTCGTTGTGGACGTAGAGGTTGTGGTCGATCGCGGTGTTGTCGTGCAGGTACGTCTGCACCTCGCCGGGGTCGTCGAGGTCGGTGACGTCCAACGTGTAGGTCGCGGTCCGGGCGTTGGGGTTGCCCAGTTCGTCCAGTTCGTCGCCGAAGAGGAAGAAGCCCTGGTCGGGGGTCAGCGATCCCTGGTGGGTGTACGCGGCGGTGCCGTACCCGGTGCGCGACAGCTGGACCGGGTTGGCCTTGTCGGTCACGTCGACGATCGTCAGCGTGTCCTCGTTGGAGGCGAAGCAGATCTCGCGGCCGTTGTGCTCGGTGTCCGGGCCCTCGTAGATCACGCACTCCACGTCGTGGGTGTAGCCGTCGCCATCGAAGCAGCCGGCGACGGTCGGGTCCTTCGGGTCGTTGACGTCGAGGATGTGCAGGCCGCCCTGGCACACGTTGCCGCCCACCACGTAGGCGAAGCCAGTGTCGGTGTTGATCGCGATGTTGTGCGCGCTGTCGAACGACTCGTGGACCGTGTCGGGCTCGAGCACGCCCTGGTCGGAGTCGAACTCGCGCAGGCGCGTCAGGTCGAACACGTGCAGGTGGGTGCCGTCGTGCTCGCTGACCACGAACGCGTGGTCGGCGAACACCTTGACGTCGCGCCACAGGACGTCGCGCTCGTCCTGGCCGATGGTCATCCGGCCGAGGACCTGCGGCGCGGCCGGGTCGGTGACGTCCACGAACGCGGCGCCGGCCGTGGTCGTGGGGATGGCGATCT
>CAZDIF010000178.1:0-5597 GCA_964505365.1 uncultured Actinomycetota bacterium | reverse complement strand
GGCGAGGTGGTCGCGGAACCAGCCCACGGCCTGTGCGGCGACCGCCTCGAGCTGCCCCGGCCCCTGGAAGAGGTGGCCGGCGCCCGGGACCACCTGGAGCCGGTGGGTGGTCGACAGCACCTTGGCGGTCTGGCGGTTGAGCTCGAGCACCTGGGTGTCGTCACCCCCGACGATCAGCAGCACCGGTGCCCGCACGCTCGGGGCCGATGACGCCAGGTCCACGCGACCGCCTCGGGAGACCACGGCCTGGACCGTGTCCGGCCTCGCCGCTGCCGCCTCCAGCGCGGCCGCCGCGCCCGTGCTGGCGCCGAACAGCCCGATGGGTACGTCGCCGACGTCGGAGCGGTCACGGCTCCAGTCGATCGCGCCCGCGACCCGCCGGGCCAGCAGGTCGATGTCGAAGACGTTGCTGCGGTCGGCGTCCTCGGACTCCGTCAGCAGGTCCAGCAGGAGCGTGGCCATGCCACCCGCGTGGAGGTGGGTCGCCACCTGCTTGTTGCGGGGGCTGTGGCGACTGCTGCCGCTGCCGTGGGCGAAGATCACCAGCCCGTCGGGCCGCTGCGGGACCTCGAGCTCCCCGGGAAGGGCCACGCCGTCGGTGCGGACCGTGACCTCGTGGCGGGCCGGGGACTCCACACCGTGGCCGGTGTCGACCGCCCCGCCACGCTGCTCTGCGAGGATCGCGACCACGTCCTCGTCGGTGGTCTCCCCGAAGTCGACGTACCAGCTGCCCACGGCGGCGAAGTCCGGCGGCGCCTGGATCACGATCACGTCGTCGTAGACCGAGCGCAGCTCCTCGACCGCCCGCGGCGAGGCCACCGGGGCGGCGAGGACGAGTCGGTGCGCGTCGCGGGCACGCAGCACCTGGGCGGCCGCCCGCGCGGTGCGCCCGGTCGCGACGCCGTCGTCGACGACCACGACGGTCCGGCCGGTCACGTCCACCGCGTCACGTCCGGTGCGGTAGCGACGCTGCCGCCGACCGAGCTCGGCCCACTCCTGGTCGATGATGTGCAGCAGCTGGCCGCGGTCGATACCGAGGCGGTCCATGGCCTGGTGGTCGAACACCTCGACGTTGCCCTCGCCGATGGCCCCCAGCGCGAACTCGCGGTGCCCGGGCGCGCCGATCTTGCGGACCACCACCACGTCGAGGGGCGCGTCCAGCGCGGACGCGACCTCACGGGCGACGGGGAGGCCGCCGCGCGGCAGTCCCATCACCACGGGCTGGTCGTCTGCGAGGTCGCGCAGGTGGTCGGCGAGCTGCTGGCCCGCCTCGGCGCGATCGGCGAATCGAATGGAGGTGTCCATGCCCCCACCATGCCGCGTCCTCCATGGTCGCGCCATGGTCGACCGGGCTGTGTACGGACGGGAAGCCGCGCTGAGGGCCGATCGGCCCGGACGCGGCGGGACCAACGGGGATGGTCGCCCGGATCGTGGCCGGCCACGATGGCCTCGCTCCTCGGAGGTCGCGAGTCCATGCCTGCACGCCGGTCCCCGTTCGACCCGGTGTTACCGTCCATCGTCGCTGCCGGTGCGTCCGCTGCGGCGGCCGTGGCCGTGGGTGCGGGCCTCGTGCCGTCGGTGGGGCGGTGGCTGGTCGTGCACCTCGTGACGCTCGGCGTGCTGACCAACCTCGTACTGGCATTCAGCGGCCACTTCACGCGCACGCTGACGCGACGGCCGGGCGAGGCGGGCGTGCTGCAGCTCGTCCTCGCCAACGTCGGCGTCCTGGGCGTGCTGGCCGGGGTGACCCGGGGACCACGTCCGCTGCTGGTTGCCGGAGGCACGGCCGTGCTCGCGGCGGTGCTGTGGTCGTGGTGGCGGCTGCGGCGGGACCGCCGCCTCGCGCTCGGCGCCCGCTTCACCTGGGTCGTGCGGCTCTACGAACGGGCCCACGGCGCGTTCGTCCACGGTGCCGTGCTCGGGCTGCTCCTGGGGACCGGCATCGTGCCCGGCGCCTGGTACGTCCCCGTGCGGGTCGCCCACGTCCACGCGATGGTGCTCGGTTGGGTCGGCGTGACCCTGCTGGCGACGCTGGTGTTCTTCGGGCCGAGCCTGGCACGCACCCGCATCGTCGAGGGCGCCGAGGCGCGGGCCGTCCCGGCGCTGCGACACGGCGTGACCGGCCTGTCCCTCGCCGTGCTGTTCCTGGTGGCCTCGGGCGTGGGTGGGGTTGCCGGCTCCGTCCTGCGCGTCGCGGGCGCCGCCGGGTTGGCGCTGCTGGCGTGGGCGGCCACCGTCGTGGGGTGTGACGTGGCGCTGGCCGCCCGCCGAGCCCCGCGGGCGTCGGTGCGTCGGGTCGCCGTCGGCGTCGTCGCCGTGGCCCTCCCCGTGCTCGCCTGGGCCGATGTGCTGGTCGTCGCCGTCGGACGGTGGGCGTGGCTGGACCCGGTGGGGTTCGCGTTTGCTCTGGTGGTGCTCGCCCCGATCGTGCTCACGACCGTGGCGCACGTGCTGGCCCTGCGCCGTCGCCCGGGCGCCTCCCCGGCCCGCACCCCAGCCTGACGCCCCCCGGGTCCGGTCAGCGTGCGGAGAAAGCACGCACCGTCGGACTGGGCGCACGTTCGACGTCGCCCCGGGAGGAGACGTCGACATCGACGTCGAAGTAGGTCGGCAGGAGCGGTGGAGGTCGCGGTTTCGGGGATCCCGGCCGCGAGGAGGAGGTCGCCCGTGCGCACGCGGTTCCGGATCCTGGCGGTCGCCCTGCTGGTGGCGACGACGATGGTCCCCCTGGTCTCCCGGGCGGTGGCGGGACCGAACCTCGTCGCCACGACCGAGGCGTCCTACCAGGCCCTCGCCCGGGTGTTCTCCGACCCGCAGGGGTGCCTGTCGTACGAGGCGCCGGAGACGCCCCCGAACGTGTCCCCGTGGGCCAAGGGCCGTGGCTGCGCCGCCCAGTTCCTGTCGTACCAGGAGGTGATCGACGGCGCCCAGTTCCTCGAGCGGCGCTTCCCGGACTTCGTCAGCGTCATTCGCCTCGACGAGGCCTACGACGACCCGAACTTCCGGTCGGCGGGGATCCCGCGCGACTTCGTGATCGAGGACGGCACCCCGAAGGCGCTCGGCCGGGACCGTCGACCGCTCTACCTGCTCAAGGTGACCGACGCCACCTCGCAGATCCCGGAATCCGAGCGGCTCCACTTCGTCTACGGCCTGTCGGTCCACGGGATCGAGCGGGCCGGGGTCGAGGGCGGAGTCCGGGCCATGGAGGACCTCGTCACCTGGGCCGCGTGCGAGCGTGACGAGTACCAGGCGACCACGCCGGCCTGCAGCGTCGAAGGGCCGTTCCCGAAGCCGATCGTCGAGGGCTCGACGGACCGGCCGGTCCCCACGGCCGGCGAGGCGCTGCAACGCTCGGTCGTCTACTTCCAGCTCGCCAACCCCGACGGCTGGGCCCGCGGCCAGGTCGATCCGGTCGAGCTGCGCGAGGGGTCCCCGAACCTCAACTACCGGCCCGGCGCCTTCTTCCAGCGCTACAACGGCAACGGTGTCGACATGAACCGCGACTGGCCGGGGCAGGGCTACGTCTACCGCCCGTACAGCCCGGCGTCGGAGCCCGAGACCCAGGCCTTCGCCGAGGTGCTCCGCGGCATCCGCGACACGATCTCGCCGGACGGTCCGCTCGGGCAGCGGTTCGCCGGCGGCATCGACCTGCACGGGCAGCTGGTCGCCAACGCGTACTCGTTCACCCTGCTCGGCGCGGGCCAGCGCGACTACCGCAAGAACCTGTCGACGGTCGACCAGGCACTGCGGACCTGGGAGGATCAGACCGAGCGGCTCGCCTGGTCGCCCTACATCGGCACCGTGTTCCCCGTGGCGGACCAGTGGGGCACGGTCATCGACACCCTCGGCTACCAGGTCTCCGGGGCGATGGCCGACTGGTACGAGAACGACACGATCGGGCTCGGCGCCGTCGGGATCGACAACGAGATGTCGCTGTCGCACATCGCCCCGAACACGGTCTACGACCCGATCAACGAGCAGATGCACGTCGACGGCAACAAGGGGCTGATCTACTCGCAGCTCGCGTCGATGCTGACCGAGCAGGACGAGGACTTCGTGCTCGAGCCCGCCGGGAAGATCGGGTACGTCCACAACCCGGTCCGGATCGAGCACGCGGGCGACGCGCGGCTCGAGAACCCCGGGCTGCCCGCCCAGAACGACATCGACGTGCTGATCCCCTGCCAGTCGGACGGGCCCCAGAACGTCGACGCGCTGGCCCCCTGTGAGGAACCGGGCGTCACCTTCCAGGTGGACGGAAACGAGCCGACGCTGGAGTTCGACGTCCACGGTCCGGACAGGGGGACCTGGAACGGCGGCATCACGGTCACCGTCACCCGGCCCAACGCCCTGGGCATCAGTGACGGGAACCTTCCCTCCCTCTTCCTCGATCGCTTCGACGACGAGACGGGCGAGTGGGAGGTCGTGGCCCGCGACTTCAACCAGTCGTTCCTGTACCTGCAGGCCGGCCAGATCGTCACGGTCAACGACCCGATGCCGGGACGCTGGCGGGTGCGCTTCGACCTGCCGTCGGCGGTGCCGGCGCGCGTGAAGGTGGACTTCAACCCGGTGACCGCCGAGGAGAGCCCGGGCCAGGCCGCGTTCTCGGCCTCGTCCATGGACTTCTTCCAGGACCTCAACGACTACATCGAGGACCCGGACCTGCAGGTCGAGGCGGTGACCATCGACGACGTCATCGCCGACCCGGCGTCCCTGCGGGCGTTCGATTCGCTGGTGGTGGTCAACACCGTCGGCAACCGCGCCTTCCTCGTGGACGAGCTGGGCATGACCGAGGCCGAGGTCGACGACTACGTCGCGGGCCTGCGCACGTTCGCCGAGGAGGGCGGCAACCTCGTGCTGACCGACGCCGCCCTGGACGCGGCCCAGCACGCGGCCATCGTCCCGGAGGGGTCCGTGGGCTCCGGCAACGCCGGGCAGGGCCGCGGCCTCGCGGCGCGGTACCAGTTCAACGTGCCGGGACGCGGCAACGTCTGCAACGAGGACCCGTTGCTCGCCGAGGTGTGCCTGCCCGGGACGGCCGGCGGGTCGACGCGCGTGGCCGTCGAGCCGACCCCGCTCGGCTACTCGCCCGACGGCACCCTCGACGACGGGATCGACGACGGCGAGCCGGTCGCCCGCATGCAGCAGTGGTGGGTGGACCGGGCCGCGTGGGAGGACGGCTGCGGGGCCGAGGACCCGACGACCTGCACCGCGGCGACGCTGCTCGGCGCCGGCTCGGGCGAGACCGCCCTCGGCGAGCGCGCCCTCGGCGACGGCATCGTGCGCCTGGCGGGGGCGATGTTCCCCGACCCGAACTTCGGGCCGGGCGACGCCCGGGACATGCGCTTCGGCGTGGCGTCGTACGCCCTGTCGTTCTCCGCGTGGCAGATGTTCCTCAACCTCACCGACCATCAGCGGCCTGACGAGCCCGAGCCGTCACACCTGCACCTCTCGGTCCCGCCGCGAAGCGAGTGGCAGGGCAACGAGGCGCCGATCACGGCCACGCTGACGGACGACGGCGACGGGCTGGCCGGGCGGACCCTGCAGTTCCTCCTCGACGGCGCGCTGATCGCCGCCGTCGAGACGGACGCGGACGGGGT
>CAZDIF010000177.1:0-5599 GCA_964505365.1 uncultured Actinomycetota bacterium | reverse complement strand
GAGCAGCAGCCGGCCACCGTCGTCGTGACCCTGCTCGTCGGCGTCGGGCTGGCCGGCGTCGGCTGGTTCCTTGGGGCGCTCGTCACGTGACACGATGGACCATCGCGCGAGTGTCCGATGGGGCAGGCGCCCTGTCCGACCGACGCGCACGACCTTGAGGGCCCGTCCGGGCAGGCGGAGACTGGCGTGGGGGTTGCCCCGGTCGGGGGCTGTGTCGACGCTCCCGTCCGACGGTCGCACGTCAACGATCCGGACGAGGAGATCGACATGGCACGGCAGTTCCGAATACTCGTACTCGTAGGGCTGGTCGCGGCGCTCGTGTCGCCGGTCGGACCCGCCCTCGCCGACCACGACGACGATCCGCGCACACGCAACCTCCATCCGATGGGCCACATCGTCGAGCCGGCGAGCCTGCTCAACCCGGACGTCGGCAACACCAACATCCACACCGACATCGCGTTCTGGGGCGACCTCGCCTTCCAGGGCCTCTGGGACGGGTTCAACGTCCGGGACATCTCCGCTCCGGGGAACCCGAAGCACGTGTCGACCACCAGCTGTGACGGCAACCAGGGCGACGTGGTCGTCTGGGACGACATCCTGGTCCGGTCGTGGAACACGCCGGCAGGGACTCCCGGCCTGTTCGGCGCCGGGACCACCTGTGACGGGGAGGAGGTCCCCGAGGGCTTCGAGGGCCTGCACGTGTTCGACGTCAGCGACGTCACCGACCCCGAGCTGATCGGCGCCGTCGACCTCAGTGCCGACGCACTTCCCGGGACGGCCGATCGACCCGAACGGTGCGGCTCGCACACCGCCACGGGTGTCCCCGACCTCGAGAACGGTCGCCTGCTGATCTACAACTCCGGCAGCGGGTGCCCGGGGATCGACATCGTCGAGGTGCCGCTGGACGACCCGGCGAGCGCCGCGTTCGTGCGGTGGGAGGCCTCCGACGACCCGGCCAGCGGGTTCGGTCGCGAGTGCCACGACACCGGGGTGATCCTGGGTGAGGCGCTGCGGGCGGCCTGCGCCGGCGATGACGGGTTCACCGTGTGGAGCCTCGGCGGTCCGTCCGGCGGGACGCTGGAGGACCCGGCGTTCCTGTACACGCAGACCGTGCCGGAGGTGACGATCGGGCACGCGGCGTCGTTCTCCTGGGACGGCGAGGTGCTGATCTTCGAGCACGAGCCCGGCGGTGGTGTCCTGTCCGAGTGCGAGGCCGAGGATGCCGACTGGAAGAAGTCGTTCTTCTTCTTCGACACGGAGTCGGGTGAGCCGCTCGGCACCTGGGTGCTGCCGCGGCCGCAGACCTCGGAGGAGAACTGCTCGATCCACAACTTCAACGTCGTGCCGCTGCCCAGCGGCCGGGACGTCGTCGTCAGCGGCAACTACCAGGCCGGCACGTGGGTCACCGACTTCACCGACCCGGCGAACCCGGTGACCGTCGCGTGGAGCGACCCACCGCCAGCCCCGGTGCCGCCGGAGCCGAATGACTTCCTCGGCACCGACGTCGTCGGCGCATGGAGTTCGTACTGGTACAACGGATTCATCTACGAGACCAACATCGGTGAGGGGCTGAACATCTTCCGCCTGAGCGACCGGCGGACCGCCGGCCCGCTGCGGCTGGACCACCTCAACCCGCAGACCCAGGAGTTCACGATCCCGTGACCGATCCCCGCGGGCCTCGGCGCGAAGGCGCCGGGGCCCGCAGGTCCACGGCCGCTCCCGGTCAGGTCCTGACGGCGGGACCCGGGCGTCACAGCCAGCGGTTCGGGTTCAGGATGTTGCCGGGGTCCATGGCGCGCTTGATCGACCGCTGGACGTCGAGGTTGGCCGCGCCGACCTCGCGCTCGAGGAACGGCGCCTTCAGGCGGCCGACGCCGTGCTCGCCGGTGATCGTCCCGCCGAGGTCGAGCGCGGCGAGGATGACGTCCTCGAAGGCCTGCAGCGTGCGGGCCATCCCGTCGTCGTCGCCGTGGGGGACCCGGAAGGTCGGGTGGAGGTTGCCGTCGCCGGCGTGGCCGAACGTGAACACGTCGACGTCGTGGCGCGCGGCCGTCCGCTGCACGGCCTCGATCAGGTCGGGCAGCCGGGACCGCGGCACGCCGACGTCCTCCCACACCGCCATGCCGTCGCGCTCGATGGCCGGGCCGGCCAGGCGGCGGGCCTGCAGCAGCTGCTCGGCCTCGTCGGGGTCGTCGGTGACGCCGACGTAGGTGGCCCCCGCCTTCTCGCAGAGCGTGCCGGCCCGGTCCACCTCGGTGCCCCGTTGCGGCTCGGGGGCGTCGGACTGGGCGAGCAGCAGGGCTGCGCAGTCGCGGTCGAGTCCCATGTGCTTCCAGTCGTCGACGAGGCAGACCGTCGGCTGGTCCATGATCTCCAGCAGCGACAGCTGCAGGCCGGACCGGGTGATCGAGGCGACCGCCTCGCCGGCCTGCCCGAGGCTGCCGAAGAACGCCACCATGGTCGACGCGCCGTCCGGGGAGGGCTGCAGCTTCACGCGGGCCCGCGTGACGATCCCGAGCGTGCCCTCGGACCCGATCAGCAGCTGGGTGAGGTCCAGCCCGGCCACCCCCTTGATGGTGCGGCGGCCGGTCTCGATGACGGTGCCGTCGGCCAGCACCACCTCCAGCCCCAGCACCCAGTCGCGCGTCACCCCGTACTTGACGCAGCACAGCCCGCCGGCGTTGGTGGCGATGTTGCCGCCGATCGAGCAGAACGTCTTGCTGGCCGGGTCCGGCGGGTAGAAGAGCCCGTGCTCGGCGGTGGCCGTGGACAGGTCGGCGTTGAGCACGCCGGGTTCGACGACGGCCTGCTGGTCGTCGGCATCGACGTGCAGGATCCGGTCCATCTTCTCGAGGCACAGCACCAGCGACCCGTCGAGCGCCGACGACCCCGCGCACAGGCTGGAGCCGGCCCCCCGCGGGATGATCGGCACGCCGTGGGCGGCGGCGACCGTGACCGCGGCGGCGACCTGGTCCGTGGTGGTCGGGAACACGGCGGCGGCCGGGTGCCCGGGCGTCACCCAGGAGGTGCGGTCGTGGCGGTAGGGCTCGAGCGCGTCCGGGTCGGTGAGCACGTGCGCCCCGCCGGTCGCCTCGACCAGCTGGTCGGCGAACCCGTCCGTCATCGTGTGGCTCTTCGTCCGGCGGCGTGCCCTCCAGACTACGGGCGGCGGACCTCCTCGGCGCGGGTGGCCAGCTCGTGGAAGAGGAACGCCTCCGACAGGCAGGCCTTCGTGAAGTCGGCGAGGTGGAGGGACTCGTCCTCGCCGTGGGCGTTGGTGGCGGGATCCTCGACGCCGGTCAGCAGGCAGGCGGCGCCGCCCATCGCCTCGGCGAACGGGCCGACGAACGGGATGGACCCGCCGGTGCCGAGTGCGGCGACCTCGTGGCCGTACGCGGCCTCGAACGCCGCGGCGGCCGCGTCCCAGGCCGGACCGGACGGGTCGGTGAGCCACGCGGGGACGGTCTCGCCGAGCTGCCAGGTGACCTCCGCCCCGAAGGGGGCATGGGCCATGAGGTGGTCCTCGAGCGCCTTCGCGGCGCGGTGCGGGTCCTGGCCGGGCGCCAGCCGGCACGACAGCTTGGTGGTGACCTCGCTCAGCAGGGTGTTCGACGCGTGCACCACGTCGGGCACGTCCATGCCCGTCGGGGTGATCGTTGGCCGCAGCCAGAGCCGCTCCAGCACGGGGACATCCGGGTCGCCGACCAGCTCGAGGCCGTCGACCGTGCGGGCGTCGCGGCGCAGCTCGTCGAGGTCGAGGTCCAGGGCGGCCAGGCGGGCACGTTCGTCGTCCGACAGCGGGCGGGCGTCGTCGGCGAACCCGGCGACGGCAATCGCGCCCCGGTCGTCGTGCAGGCTCGCCAGCAGCCGGACCATCGCCGTCAGCGCATCCGGGACCGCGCCGCCCCACATGCCGGAGTGCACCGGCTGGGCCATGGTCCGGACCGTGACGGTGCCGTCGACCAGACCGCGCAGCGACCACGTCAGGCCGGGCCAGCCGATCTTCCAGTTCATGCAGTCGGCGAGGACGATCACGTCGGCGTCGAGGCGCGCGGCGTAGGCGTCGAGGAAGTCGGCGAGGTGTGGCGAGCCAATCTCCTCCTCGCCCTCGACGACCACCTTGACGTTGACGGGCAGCGCACCGCGGGTGTCCAGCCAGGCCCCGATCGCCGCGACGTGGGCCAGCACGCCGGCCTTGTCGTCGGCGGTGCCTCGGCCGTACAGGCGGCCGTCGCGCTCGGTGGGCTCGAACGGCTCGGAGCTCCAGCGGTCCGGCGTGCCGACCGGCTGCACGTCGTGGTGCGCGTACAGCAGCACGGTCGGGGCGTCCTCGCCGGCGTGCAGCCACGCGCCGGTGACGTAGGGGTGGGCGTCGCCTCCGGGCAGCTCCAGCAGCTCGACGTCCTCGAGGCCGGCGGCCCGGAGCAGCTCGGCGGTGGCCTCGGCGGACCGGCGCACCTCGGCCGGGTCGTGACCCGCGGCGCTGACCGACGGGATGCGGGCGAGCTCGACGAGCTCGCCGACCGTCCGGTCCATCCGGTCGGCGACGGCCGCCGCGACGTCGTCGAGGCCCTCGGGGACGCGGGTGCGGTCAGGCAGGGACACTTCTCGGCCTCCCTCGTGACGGGTGTCGGGGCGCGCACTGTGGACGCTCGGGTGGCGGTGGAGTCAAGCAGTACGGCATACTCGTGTCCTGTCGTGCCCGGCGGGAGCGCTCGGGCACGGCCCCGACCGCGCACTCGGAGCGCACCCCCAGCGTTCGATGTGCCAATCCCGGTCCGGATCAGGCACCCTGTGTAGTCGGTCCCCTGCTGTCCTTGCGCCAGATGGAGTTGTCGAACGTGCCTCCTGTCGGTCAGGTCCTCGTACACCCCAGCCACGGAACGGCCACCGTCACCGGCCACGAGGAGCGAGACGTCGCGGGCGAGCAGCGCCGCTACGTCGTCCTCCAACTGTCGGTGGGTGACCTCACGCTCAAGGTCCCCGAGGAGAACCTGCCCAAGGTCGGGGTCCGAGACCCCATGACCAAGAAGAAGGCGCAGGAGATCCTCAAGATGTTGGGCGAAGAGCCCAACGAGTCCGGCGGCAACGCCAACGGCGGCTGGGCACGGCGCTTCAAGGCCAACACCGAGCTGGCGCGCACCGGTGACCCGGTCGACCTGGCGACGGTGGTCCGCAACATCCACGCCCGGCCCGAACCGTCGACTGCCGAGAAGCGCCTGCTGGACAAGTCTCGCGCGCTGCTCGTGGCCGAGCTCGCCGCGGCGCTCCGGTGCACGCAGGACACGGCGCTCGACAAGCTGACCCGGGCGCTTCCGGAGCGGCCCGAGCAGGGCTGAGGCCCGGGACGCCCGGTGCGGGCTCGCGGCGGTCGGGCGGTTCGGTCGTGCCGGGGTCCCCGCACTATCCTGCGCGGACGGGCGTCGACCGGCCGGTGGACGCCCGTCGCTCGCCCTGCCGCACGGATCGAAGGAGCGCCGAGTGGGTCACGCTGCCGACGTCTGGACGAGGCTGTCCGGCATGCTCGAATCGGGCGATCTGGCCGACCTGCCGACGCTGTACGACATCGACGCCGTCTACCTCGAGCCGTACAACCCGC
>CAZDIF010000176.1:0-5600 GCA_964505365.1 uncultured Actinomycetota bacterium | reverse complement strand
CCGCCAGGCCCTCGTGGCCGACCCGTCGGGCAACGTGGTCGAGCTGTTCGAGCCCGCCCAACGCTGAGGCGAGCGTCAACGTCATGGCCTTCGAGCCACATGCGGCTCCGACGCCACCTCCGGTTCCGCGGTACCGGCAACCGTGCGAGGCCTGATCCCGGTACCGTCGTCATCGCACGCCCCGGCCGCGGTGCCGGGGCGTCGTCGCGCCACCGAGTGCGCGGCCGACCACGAGGATCTGCATGGCCACCCGGGACGACCTTCGCAACGTCGCGATCATCGCGCACGTCGACCACGGCAAGACGACGCTGGTCGACGCGATGCTGTGGCAGTCCGGCGTGTTCCGGGCCAACGAGGACGTCGCCGAGCGCGTCATGGACTCCGGTGACCTCGAGCGCGAGAAGGGCATCACGATCCTCGCCAAGAACACCGCCGTGCAGCGCGACGACGTCACCATCAATGTCGTCGACACCCCGGGACACGCGGACTTCGGCGGCGAGGTGGAGCGCGCGCTTGCCATGGTCGACGGCGCCTGCCTGCTCGTCGACGCATCCGAGGGGCCCCTCCCCCAGACCCGGTTCGTGCTGCGCAAGACCCTCGAGCGCCGCCTGCCACTCATCATCGTCATCAACAAGATCGACCGGCCCGATGCCCGCATCGGCGCGGTCGTCGACGAGGTGTTCGACCTGCTGATCGACCTCGGCGCCGACGACGAGCAGATCGAGGCGCCCGTCCTGTACACCAACGCCAAGGAGGGCACGGCCACCACCGATCCGGACATGCCCGGCACCGACCTCGAGCCGCTCTTCGAGGCCCTGCTCGAGCACGTGCCCGCGCCAGAGCACGACCCCGACCAGCCGTTCCAGGCGCTGGTCACCAACCTCGACGCCTCCGCCTACGTCGGCCGGCTCGCGCTGTGCCGCGTCCACCACGGCACCGTCCGCCGTGGCCAGACGGTCGCCTGGTGCCGTGAGGACGGCTCCGTCGAGCGCGTCCGGTTGTCCGAGCTCTACCTCACCGAGGCACTCGACCGCGTCCCCGCCGACGAGGCCGGCCCGGGCGACATCATGGCCGTGGCCGGCATCGACGAGGTGATGATCGGCGACACGCTCGCGTCCACGGACGACCCCCGGCCGCTGCCCCGCCTGACCGTCGACGAGCCCAGCCTCGGCATGACGCTGGGCGTGAACACCTCGCCGCTGGCCGGACGCGACGGCAAGCAGATGACCGCCCGCCTCATCGAGAACCGGCTCAAGGCCGAGCTCGTCGGCAACGTGGCCCTGCGGGTGCTGCCGAGCGAGCGGCCCGACACCTGGGAGGTACAGGGCCGCGGCGAGCTGCAGCTGGCGGTGCTGGTCGAGACCATGCGGCGCGAGGGCTTCGAGCTGACCGTCGGCAAGCCCCGCGTGGTCACGCGGGAGGTCGACGGCCAGGTCCACGAGCCCTTCGAGCACATGTCCATCGACGTGCCCGACGACTACGTCGGCGTCGTCACGCAGCTGCTGGGGCTGCGCCGCGGACGCATGGAGCAGCTGGTCGCCCACGGCACCGGCTGGACCCGGCTCGAGTACCGGGTCCCGGCGCGCGGGCTGATCGGGTTCCGCACCGAGTTCCTCACCGAGACCCGCGGCACCGGAATCCTCCACCACGTCTTCGACGGCTATGAGCCCTGGCAGGGCGACATCCGCACCCGCCCCAACGGGTCGCTGGTCGCCGACCGGTTCGGGCAGTCCACCACCTACGCGCTGCTGAACCTGCAGGAACGCGGGGCCCTGTTCATCGGCCCGGGGGTGGAGGTCTACGAGGGCATGATCGTCGGCGAGAACGCCCGCGCCGAGGACATGGACGTCAACCCGACCAAGGAGAAGAAGCTCTCCAACGTCCGCTCCGCCACCGGCGAGGAGCTGGTCCGCCTCGCCCCGCCGCGGTTGCTGTCGCTGGAGCAGGCGCTGGAGTTCATCCGCGAGGACGAGGCGGTCGAGGTGACCCCGTCGACGGTCCGGCTGCGCAAGGTCGAGCTCGACCAGGCCGTCCGCGGCCGGCAGGCCAAGCGGGCCAAGTGGGGCGCGGCCCCGGACCCCGAGGCCTGACCGTGGCCACCGTCCTGGCCGACGTCCGCCTCCCCGGCGAGGACACCCTGCAGCAGGTGCGCGTCGAGGAGGGACGGGTCACGGCGCTCGCGCCGGCGGTCGAGGTCCCGGCCGGCGCCGAGGTCGTCGCGCTCGAGGGCCGCACGCTGGTGCCCGGGCTGTGGGACCGCCACGTGCACGTGCACCAGTGGGCGCTGACCCGCCAGCGCGTCGACGTGTCGACCGCGACCTCCGCCGGCGAGGTGGCCGCACAACTCGCTGACCACGGCCCACCCGAGACCGGGGAGGTGCTCGTGGCCGTCGGGATGCGCTCGGCGACCTTCCCCGAGCCGCCGCACCGCGATGTGCTCGACGCGGCGGTCGGCGACCGGCCCGTCGTGGTCGTCAACGTCGACCTGCACACCGCGTGGCTGAACACCGCGGCACTGGCCCGCTTCCACCGACCCGACCATCCCGACGGGCTGCTGCGCGAAGCCGAGTGCTACCCGGTGCTGGAGGCACTGGCCGACCGCTCCCCCGCCGAGGAGGACACCGCCGTGGCGGACGCGGTCGCCGCGGCCGCCCGCCGCGGGATCACCGGCATCATGGACTTCGAGTTCGGCGACTGCCTGCCCGACTGGCACCGCCGCGTCGCCGACGGCCTGCGCACCGTGCGAGTCGACACCACCGTCTACCCGGCGCACCTGGACGCGGCCATCGAACGCGGCCTGCCCACCGACGCCGCCGTGCCGGGCACCGACGGGCTGCTCCGTGCCGGCCACCTGAAGGTGTTCGTCGACGGCGCGCTGAACAGCGGCACCGCGCTCTGCCACGACGGCGAGGGACGGCTGGAGACCCCGCCCGACGAACTGCACGCGCTGCTCACCCGCGCGTGGCAGCACGGCATCGCCCCGGCCGTCCACGCCATCGGCGACCGGGCGGTCACGATCGCCCTCGACGCCTTCGAGGCCGTCGGCTGCCCCGGCCGGATCGAGCATGCGCAGCTGGTCGCCGACGACGACCTGCCACGCTTCCGCGACCTCGGCGTCGCCGCGGGCGTGCAGCCGGCCCACCTCGTCGACGACCGCGACGTGGCGGACCGGCTGTGGTCGGGCCGCACCGCCCGGGCCTACCGGTTCGCCGACCTGCTGGCGGCCGGCGCCGTGCTGGAGTTCGGCTCCGACGCCCCGGTCACCGCGCTGGACCCCTGGACCGCCATCGCCGCGGCCGTGACCCGCACCGGCGACGACCGTCCGCCCTGGCACCCCGAGCAGTGCCTCGGTCGCACGACCGCGCTGGTCGCCTCGACGAGGGGTCGGGACCGCGTGCGGGTCGGGGATGTCGCCGACCTCGTGGTGCTCGACGACGACCCGGCGACCTGCACGCTCGACACGCTGCGCGCCGGACCGGTGCACGCGACGATGCTGGCGGGCCGCTGGACGCACCGGCCGGCGTGACGCCGCCGGTGGGGCCGGTCAGTCACCTCGCGCGACGGGGACGTCGATGAGTGAGCCGTACTCGCTCCACGACCCGTCGTAGTTGCGGACCTGCTCGTAGCCGAGCAGCTCGTGCAGCGCGAACCACGTGTGGGCACTGCGTTCGCCGATGCGGCAGTAGACGACGACCTCCTGGTCCGGGGTGACGCCCTGCCCGCCGTACAGGTGCTCCAGCTCGCCGGTCGGCCGGAACTCGCCCGTCTCGGAGTTGACCGCGTTGCCCCAGCCGATGTTGACCGCGCCCGGGATGTGCCCGGGGACCTGTGGCCACTCCTGCGGCAGGTGGTCCGGGGCCAGCTTCTCGCCGCGGAACTCCTCCGCCGAGCGCACGTCGACCAGCGCCCGGCCCTCCGGCGCCCCGACGAAGCGGTCGAGGACCTCGTCACGGAGGACCCGGATGGACGCATCGGCCTCCGCCGCGGAGTACGTGGTCGGCGCCGGGTCGGGCACGTCGGTCACCAGCTCGCGGTCCTCGAGCTCCCACTTGATCCGGCCGCCGTCCATGAGGCTGAGCCGTTCGTGGCCGTACACGCGGAAGTACCAGTAGGCGTAGGCGGCGAACCAGTTGTTGTTGCCGCCGTACAGCACGACGTGGTCGTCGGTGCCGATGCCCTTGCGGGACATCAGCTGCTCGAACCCCTCACGGTCGAGGAAGGTGCGGCGCAGCGGGTCCTGGAAGTCGTCCTGCCAGTGGAACCCGATCGCGCCCGGGACGTGCCCCTTGTCGTACAGGGTCGTGTCCTCGTCGACGTCGGCGACGACGACACCCGGGTCGTCGAGGTGCTCGGCGACCCAGTCGGTGCTGACGAGGGCATCCGGATTTGCAGCCATGCCTGAACCTCCACGGACGAGGTGATGCCCCCAGCATGGGATCGTCACGCCCCGAGCGACACCGTCCGTGGTGGCAACGTTGCGAACGAGCCGACTACGACAGGTACTTCCCGAACTCGCGGCGGGCGACCGCCATCTCGTGGACCTCGTCGGGACCGTCGGCCATCCGCAGGGTCCGGGCGTGGGCCCACATCCCCGCCAGCGGGGTGTCGTCGGAGAAGCCCGCCGCGCCATGGACCTGGATGGCCTTGTCGAGCACCCACTCGGCCATGGCCGGCGCGGCGATCTTGATCGCCGAGATCTCCATGCGAGCGCCCTTGTTGCCGACCGTGTCCATGAGGTGGGCGGTCTTCAGCGTCAGCAACCGGACCTGCTCGATGCGCACGCGAGCCTGGGCGACCCAGGCCTGGATCTTGCCCTGGCGCGCGACCGGCTTGCCGAACGTCTCGCGTTCGATCGCGCGGCGGCATGCCAACTCCAGGCCGCGCTCGGCCATCCCGATCAGCCGCATGCAGTGGTGGATCCGCCCCGGGCCCAGCCGGGCCTGGGCGATCATGAACCCGTCGCCCTCCTCGGCGATGAGGTTGGACGCGGGCACGCGCACGTCGGTGAAGGCCATCTCGGGATGGCCGCCGTGGCCGTCGTAGCGGCCGAAGACCGGCAGCTCGCGAACGACCTCGACGCCCGGGGTGTCCATCGGCACCAGGATCATCGACTGCTGCCGGTAGGGCTCGGCGTCGGGGTCCGACACGCCCATGAAGATCCCGACCTTGCAGTCCGGCGCCGCCGCGCCGGACGACCACCACTTGCGGCCGTTGATCACGTACTCGTCGCCGTCCCGCACGATCGACGACTGGATGTTGCGGGCATCGGACGAGGCCACGTCCGGCTCGGTCATGAAGAACGCGGAGCGGATCTCGCCGTCGAGCAGCGGCCGGAGCCACTCGTCCTGCTGCGCGGGGGTGCCGAACATGTGCAGCACCTCCATGTTGCCCGTGTCCGGTGCGCTGCAGTTGCACGCCTCGGGGGCGATCAGCGGCGACCGGCCGAGGATCTCGCACAGCTGGGCGTAGTCGACGTTGGACAGCCCCGCGCCGTGCTCCTCGTCGGGCAGGAACAGGTTCCACAGGCCCCGGCGTCGTGCCTCGGCCTTGAGCTCCTGCAGCACCGGCGGCCGGACGTGGCGGTCGTCGGCCGCGGCGAC
>CAZDIF010000175.1:2582-5601 GCA_964505365.1 uncultured Actinomycetota bacterium | reverse complement strand
ACCCGCTGCCGCAGGCGCTGGCGCTGACCGCCATCGTCATCACGTTCGGGGTCAGCGGGTTCCTCCTGTCGATGGCCTACCGCAGCTGGCGGCTCGGCGACGACGACGCCGTGGAGGACGACGTCGAGGACCGCCGCATCGCCGAGGCCGCCCGCCGCCTCGAGGCCGACCGCGAACGCACGGAGCGACTCACCGAGGACGAGCAGGCCGCCCGCCAGGCCGAGGGAGGGGCGTGATGGACCTCACCGTCGTCGCCCCGCTGCTGGTCGGGCTGCCGCTGGCGGCCGCTGCCCTGTCCCTGATGGTCGCCGGCCGACTGCAGCTGCAGCGGGCCGTCAGCCTCGTGGTGCTCACCGCCGAGCTGGTGCTGGCCGGCGTGGCGCTGGCCGCCGTGTGGGACGGCAGCGTCCAGTCGATCCACGTCGGCGGGCACGACGCCACCGTCGGGATCGTGCTGGCCGTCGACCCGCTGTCGGCGATCATGGTCGTCGTGTCGGCGATCATGCAGCTGATCGTCATGGTGTACGCGATCGGCAGCACCCGCACGAAGGACCAGGCACCGGCGTTCCACCCGATCTACCTCGTGCTGGCCGCCGGGGTCGCCGCGTCGTTCCTCACCGCCGACCTGTTCAACCTGTTCGTCGCGTTCGAGGTGATGCTGACCGCCAGCTACGTGCTGATCACCCTCGGCGGGACCAGCGCGCAGGTGCGCCACGGCATGACCTACGTGGTGATCGGCCTGCTCGCCTCCACGCTGTTCATCACCGCGGTGGGGCTGCTGTACGCGGCGACCGGGACGGTCAACCTCGCCGACCTCGCCGGGGCGCTCGACCAGATCGACCCGACCGTGCGCCGGGCGCTGGGCCTGCTGCTGCTGGTGGTCTTCGGCGTGAAGGCCGCGATCTTCCCGCTGTTCCAGTGGCTGCCCGACTCGTACCCGATCGCCCCGTCGCCGGTGACCGCCCTGTTCGCCGGGCTGCTGACCAAGGTCGGCGTGTACGCGATCTTCCGCACCCAGACGCTGCTGTTCCCCACCGGCGGGACCGCCTCGACCGTCCTGCTGGTGCTGGCCGGACTGACCATGACCGTCGGCGTGCTGGGGGCGATTGCCCAGAACGACGTGAAGCGGATTCTCAGCTTTCACATCATCAGCCAGATCGGCTACATGATCTTCGGCCTGGGTCTGTACACGCTCGCCGGGGTCGCCGGGGCGGTGCTCTACATCGTCCACCACATCGTCGTGAAGACGACGCTGTTCCTCGTCGGCGGGATCATCGAGGAGTCCACCGGCACCGGGCAGCTCTCCCGGCTCGGCGGGCTGATGCACGGCGCGCCGCTGCTGTCCGTGCTGTTCCTGCTGCCGGCCCTGAGCCTGGCCGGCATCCCGCCGCTGTCCGGGTTCGTCGCCAAGCTCGCGCTGGTCCAGGCCGGCTTCGGCATCGACCAGTGGGTCTACGCCGGCGTGGCGATCCTGGTCGGCCTGCTGACGCTGTTCTCCATGACCAAGATCTGGAACGGGGTGTTCTGGGGCGAACCGGACGAGCCGGGCGAGGTGTCGGTCGACCCGCGCAACCACGTGCCCACGCCACGGCTGATGACGTGGTCGACGGCGGCGATGGTGGCGGTCTCGCTCGCCTTCGTCGTCGTGGCCGGGCCGCTGTACGACTTCAGCGAGCGGGCCGCCACGGTCCTGCTGGACCCCGCCCCCTACATCGAGGCGGTGCTGCGATGAGTGACGGCACCCGACCGCTGCTGCGCGCCTCCGTCGCGCTCGTGTGGGCGACGCTCGTGTGGGTCGCGCTGTGGGGGCAGCTGACGACCGCCAACGTGGTGTGGGGCCTCGTGCTCGGCGCCGTGACGCTGCGGGCCGTGCCGCTCTCGCGCACGCCGCACCGGGTGCCGATCCGACCGCTGCGGATCCTGCAGGCGCTCGGGTTCTTCCTGTGGTCGCTGGTGAAGTCCAGCCTCGAGGTGGCCTGGGAGGTGGTCACCCCGCACAACCGCATCGAGGAGGGGATCATCGAGGTGGCCCTGCGCACCCGGTCGCGGGGGCTGATCACGGTGATCGGCAACGCCATCTCGCTGACGCCGGGCACGCTGACATTGGAGGCCCGGCCGGACCCGCCGACGCTGTGGGTGCACGTGCTCCACCTCGGCGACATCGACGACGCCCGCGCGCAGGTGCGCCGCCTGGAGTCGGTGATGCTGGCCGCCTTCGGCGACGACGAGGAGGTCGGGTGATGGAGACGCTGACCGGCGTGCTGCTGGTGATCCTGGTCGTGGCGGGGGTGCTGTGCCTGGCGCGGCTGCTGCGGGGCCACTCCTTCGCGGACCGCATCGTCGCCCTGGACACGCTGCTGGTGGTGGTCGTGTCGGGGCTGGGCGTGCAGGCCGCCCGCACCGGGTCGGTCCTGTTCCTCGACGTGGCGGTGGTCGCGGCCCTGCTGGGCTTCACCGGCACGGCGCTGGTGGCCCGGTTCATCGAGCGGCGGGGGGCACGATGATGGAGGTCGTCGCCGGGACGATGATGGTGGTCGGCGCGCTGCTGGCCGTGATCGCCGGGCTCGGGCTGAACCGGTTCCCCGACGTGTTCGCCCGCATGCACGCCGCCACCAAGCCCGCCACCCTGGGGCTGGCGCTGGTCATGGGCGGGGCGGCCATCCTCGTGCCGGACGTCGGGGGCCAGGCGAAGCTGCTGCTGATCGTCGTGCTGCAGTTCCTCACCGCCCCCGTCGGCTCGCACCTGGTCGGCCGCGCCGCCTACCGCGCCGGCACCGAGCTGGACGAGTCGACCGTGGTCGACGAGCTCGCCGGCGCGGACACGGACTGATCGGGGGGCCGGCGGTCAGCCCGTGCGGCGCTCGAGCATGCCGCGCAGGTAGGCGGCCTGGCCGACGTGCTGCAGGTTGTCGCTGATGACGCTGACCAGGCGGACGCCGGCCGTGACCGGCGGGTCCCAGGACTCGTCCACGATCCGGCTCAGCTCGTCCGCGTCGACGGTGTCGAGGTAGCGGGCCGT
>CAZDIF010000175.1:0-2482 GCA_964505365.1 uncultured Actinomycetota bacterium | reverse complement strand
CCCTCCGCCACCCGGGCGACGTTCTGGCGGATCCGCCCGAAGGCGTCGGTGAGCACGTCACGTGTCTGCATGGTGGCGCGGACCCTACCGGCGTGCGAGCGCGGCCGGGCTACTTGCCCTGGTGCTTGAACGACACGCTGACCCGGGCGCGGTAGGACTTGACCTGCCCCTCGTCCAGGGTCATGTCGAGCTTGGTGACCTCGGCCACGCGCAGGTCACGCAGCGACTGGCCGGCCTGGTCCACGGCCGCGGTGGCGGCCTTCTCCCACGACTCCGTGCTGGTGCCGACGAGCTCGACGACCTTGTAGACGCTCTCCGCCATGGTTCGCTCCTCCTCGTTTGTCGTAGCACGACTCTTGTGCCACGAAGCCGTCCCGTCAAGCCCCCAGCCCCCGACGGGTGGCCGACGCGGTGCCTACGCCGGCCAGGTGTGCACCGGGTCGTTGGTGCGCATCAGCTCGAGGTAGCGCTGGGTCATCGCCAGCAGCGCGTCGGGGCGGTCGAGCCCGCGGTCGAACGCCTCGCCGTAGGTGGCCACCTGCCACGACGCCCCGTTGGCACGCTTCAGGCACCGCTGCTCGATGATGCCGAGGTAGTGGTCGCGGTCGCGGCGGTCGACCGCCCACGCGTCGAGCCCGTCGTGGGCGAGCGGCAGCAGCGTGCGCAGCACCAGCTCGGTGACGGGCACCTCGCCGACGCCGGGCCAGAACAGCACCGCGTCGATGCCCTCGCGGGCGGCCCGCACGAAGTTGTCCTGGGCCGCCTGGAACGACAGCTGCCGCGTGATCGGTGGGTCCAGCTCGGCGACCCCGCGGACCAGCCCGTACCAGAACGCCGCGTTGGCGATGGCGTCGACGACGGTCGGGCCGGCCGGCAGCACCCGGTTCTCGACCCGCACGTGCGGCTTGCCGCGGGCCACGTCGTACACCGGCCGGTTCCACCGGTAGATCGTGCCGTTGTGCAGCTTGAGCTCGTACAGGTGCGGGACGTCGCCGCGGTGCAGCGCCTCCTCGGGGTCCTCGTCCTCGAGCAGCGGCAGCAGCGCCGGGAAGTAGCGGACGTTCTCGTCGAACAGGTCGGTGACCGTGTCGATCCAGCGCTCGCCGAACCACACCCGCGGGCGCACGCCCTGGCTGGCCAGCTCCTCGGGGCGGGTGTCGATGGACTGCTCGAACAGGGCGATGCGGGTCTCGCGCCACAGTTGCTTGCCGAGGAAGAACGGCGAGTTGGCCGCCATCGCCACCTGCGGCGCGGCGATCGCCTGGGCGGCGTTCCACACGCCGGGGAACCCGTCGGGGGAGACCTGCAGGTGCAGCTGCGTGGAGGTCGCGGCCGCCTCCATCATGATCGAGCTGGTCTGCAGCCGCAGCGTCTCGGGTCCCTGGATGTCGACGACGAGGTCCTCGCCGCGGGCGGCCAGGATCTGGTCGTTGAGCAGCCGGTAGCGGGGGTTGGCCGAGATCGACCCGAGCGTCACGTCGAGGTCGGTCAGGGTCGGCAGGATCCCGATCATCGCGACGTGGGAGTCGATCTCCTGGCCGCGCCGGTGGGCGTGGTCGAAGGAGGTGACCAGCTCCTCCTCCATCTCGCGGAAGATCGTCCCCGACAGCTTGTGCGGGGCGAGGTTGAACTCGATGTTGAACTGGGCGAGCTCGGTCTGGAAGTCCGCCGACTCGAGCCGCGCCAGCAGCTCGGCGTTGACGTGTGCGGGACGGCCGTCGGCGTCGGTGACGTACAGCTCCATCTCGAGCCCGGCGAGCTTGCGGCGCACCTCGAACATGTCGGCGTCGAGCATCTCGTGGAACACCGCGAGGCAGCGCTTGACCTTGTCGCGGTACCGCTGGCGATCCTCGCGGGTGAACTCCACCCGCTCGATGTCCTCGCCCACGGGTTGGCTCCTGACCCCGGCGTTCCCCGATACTACGGATCATGGTCCCCGAGGCGGACGAGGTGGGGATGGAGCAGGGCATCGAGATCCGGCGCGCGACCGACGACGACCTGTTCGCGATCGGCGCGCTCAACCGCGCCGCGGTCCCGGCCGTCAGCGACCTCGACGAGCGTGAGCTGTGGCGCCTCGTCGAGGAGTCCTCGGCGACCTTCGTCGCGGCCGAGGGCGACGCGGTCGTCGGCTTCCTCATCGGCTTCGGGCCCGGCGCCGACTACGCCTCGCCGAACTACCGCTTCTTCGCCGACCGGTTCCCCGAGTTCCAGTACGTCGACCGGGTCGTGGTCGACCCCGGCTGGGCGCGGCGGGGGATCGGCAGCCGGCTGTACGACGCGCTGGAGCAGGTCGCCGTCGAACGGGGCGCCACCGTCATGACCGCCGAGGTCAACCTCCGCCCACCCAACCAGGAGTCGCTGGCCTTCCACGCCCACCGCGGCTTCGTCGGCGTCGGCGAGCAGGACACCGAGGCCGGCACCAAGCGCGTCCGCCTGCTGGTCCGCGAGCTCACCTGACCGACCCCGGCACACCTCGCCCGCG
>CAZDIF010000174.1:0-5631 GCA_964505365.1 uncultured Actinomycetota bacterium | reverse complement strand
ACAGGAACGGGTAGCCGAGCCAGTACAGGGCCTTCGTCCACCAGGTGTGGTTGCCCTCGCGGGCGACGAGCTCGTTGCCGATGCGGTCGGCGACCTTCATCCAGACCTGATAGTTCCAGCGCTTCAGCGGCGACGCCGAGTACATCTTGATCTGGATGCCCGCGTGGATCTTCTCCCAGATCCGCGGGACGGCGAAGAACAGCGTCGGCTGGACCTCGCGGAGGTTGGCCTGGACGGTCTCGATCGACTCGGCGAAGTGGACCTGGGTGCCCGCCTCGGCGTTGACCCACGTGGTGGCGGTGCGCTCGGCGACGTGGCACAGCGGCAGGTAGGACAGGGTGACGTCGTCGGACGACGCCGGCGGGTCGTAGAACCCACCCTCGCTGACAAGCTTGCTGACGGCGTACTCGATGTTGCCGACGGTCAGCATCGCGCCCTTGGGTGGGCCGGTGGTGCCGGACGTGTAGATCAGGGTCATGACGTCATCGGACTGCACCTCGGACGCCAGCCGGTCGAGCAGCTCGGGATGGTCCCGACGGTGCTGGCGGCCACGCTCGAGGAACTCCTCCCACGGCAGGAGCCGGGGGTCGTCGTACTCCCGGACGCCGCGCGGCTCGAGGTACACGATCCACTCCAGGTCGGGGAGGTTGTCGACGACCTCGAGGGCCTTGTCGACCTGTTCCTGGTCCTCGGCGACCAGCACCCGGGACCCGGAATCCTTCAGCAGGTACTCGACCTCGGCGGCCGGGTTGGTCGGGTACAGGCCCATGGTGATCGCCCGGCAGGCGACGGTGCCGACGTCGGCGTACAGCCACTCGGGGCGGTTCTCGGAGTGGATCGCGACCCGGTCGCCGACCCCGACGCCCAGCGCCATCAGGCCGTGCGCGGTGGTCTGCACCTGGTCCCAGTAGTCCGCCCAGGTGATGTCCTGCCACAGCCCGTAGCGCTTCTCGCGCAGGGCGACGCGGTCGGGGTGACGCTCGGCCCACGACCTGATGCGCGACACGATGGTCGGCTGGTTGCCGGCCCCAGGGGTGGTCGGGGTGGTGGCCTCCAGGGTGGCGCTCATGGTGCGATCTCCTCCAGGCGGGTCTCGACGTGGCCATGATCCTCGCCGAGGTAGGCACGGATCACGTCGGGGTGCGACTGGACCTCCTCCGGGGTGCCGAGTGCGAGCGGCAGGCCGAAGTCGACGGCGAGGATCCGGTCGGCGAGGTCCATGACCAGCCCCATGTCGTGCTCGACGAGGATCATCGCGACGTCCAGCTCGGCCCGGATGTCGAGGATGAACCGGGCCATGTCCTCGGTCTCCTCGACGTTCATCCCGGCGACCGGTTCATCGAGCAGGAGCAGCTTCGGCTCCATCGCGAGTGCACGGCCGAGCTCGACCCGCTTCTTGATGCCGTAGGGCAGCATCCCGACCGGCTGCTTGCGATAGGCCTCGATCTCGAGGAACTCGATGATGTCCTCGACGATGCGCCGGTTGGTCAGCTCGACGCGCTTGGTCCGCCCCCGGTAGAGCAGGCTGTGCCAGACCGTGTAGTCGAGGTGCAGGTGCCGCCCGAGCATCAGGTTCTCGAGGACCGTGAGGTTGTCGAACAGCTCGATGTTCTGGAACATCCGGGCCACGCCGAGCTGGGCGACGTGGTGAGGGGACTCCCCCAGCAGGTCGTGGTCGAGGAAGCGGATCCGGCCCTCCTGCGGCCGGTACACGCCGGAGATGCAGTTGAAGATCGAGGTCTTGCCGGCACCGTTGGGGCCGATGATCGAGAACAGCTCGCCGGGACGGACGTCGAAGCTCACCCCGTCAACGGCGATGGTCCCCCGGAAGGCGAGGCGCAGCTGCTCGATGCGCAGCAACGGCTGGCCATCGGGCACCGACACCGACGTCTTGGTGAGGGCCTCGGACAGGGGACGCACGATCGTCACGAGAAGCTCCTAGGACAGCCAGCGCTTGCGGCGCTTGTAGTGCTTGACGTCGCGGAAGGAGCTCGCGCCCTCCTCGCGCAGGCCGAGGTAGAACTCCTTGACGTCCTCGTCCTCGCGCAGTTCGGCGGCGGGCTTGTCCATCACGACCTTGCCGGTCTCGAGCACGTAGCCGTGGCTGGCGATCGACAGCGCCATCTGGGCGTTCTGTTCGACCAGCAGCACCGACGTCCCCTGCTTGTTGATGTCGACGATGAGGTCGCGGATGTCCTGCACGATCAGCGGCGCCAGACCGAGGCTCGGTTCGTCGAGCAGCAGCACCTTGGGACTGGTCATGAGGGCCCGGCCGATGGCGAGCATCTGCTGCTCACCACCCGACAGGTAGCCGGCGATCTGGCGGCGGCGGTCCTTGAGCTGCGGGAACAGCTCGAACGCTCGGGCGAGGTTGTCGTCGAAGTTGGCGCGGTTGGTGTGGGCGCCGATCTTGAGGTTCTCCTCGACGGTGAACTCGGCGAAGATGCGCCGTCCCTCCATGACCTGGGAGATGCCCCGGGACACGGTGGCGGGGCCGTCGAGGTCCTGGATCGGGTCGCCGTCGAGGGTGATCGATCCCTTGGTGATGTCGCCGCGGTGGACGTCCAGCAGCCCGGTGACCGCGCGCAGCACCGTGGTCTTGCCGGCGCCGTTGGCCCCGAGCAGCGCGACGATGGCGCCGTCGGGCACGCTCAGGCTGACGCCCTTGAGGACGAGGATGACGTCCTCGTAGACGACCTCGAGGTTCGTGATCTCAAGCATGCACGTCGGCCATGCGCTCGCGCTCCCGCACGTCGTTGGTGGCACCGGTGGTGCCCGTTCTCCCTGGGGCGCCGGGGCGTCCCGGCGCCGGATGCTAGCGATCCTGCCAGTCCTGACCAGCGGGTTAGCGGAGAAGCACACAGGCGAGCGCTGTGCGCACAGTGCATGGTCGATCCCCAGAGGGACACGGATCGGGCTTCGGGGAATCCACGGACGCCGACAGACTAGTCCCCAGTCCTTTGCCTCCTGCGGGTCGCTATCTTGCGGTTCACACGAGCAGGAGCGCGCAGCGTGTTGGGAGGCTCCACCATCCCCGATCGGGACCTCGGCGTGCCCGAGGACGACCCGTGGGGGTCCCTGTCGGTCCCACGAGGGTGGGCGAAGGTGGCGCGGCTGTGTCGGCGGATGCACGACGACCTCCAGGAGATCTCGGTGGCACTGACGGCCGAGATCGAGGAGGCAGTGCCGAGCTACCGCCAGTCGGCAGTGCCGCGCGAGGACCTGTACCTGTCGGTCGAGCGCAACGCGGCGGACCTGCTGGTGGGCATCGCCGAGCGGCGCGGCCCGACGCCGGAGGAGATCGCCCGCCGGGCCGACCTCGGTGCCCGCCGGGCGACCCAGGGGCTGCCGGTGGACGTGCTGATGCAGGCCTTCCACATCGGGTACCGGGGCATGTGGGAGGAACTGGTGCGCCGCGCTGGCGGGTTCGACTCGCCGCTGGCGCCGCTGCTGCTGCAGGCGTCGACGACGATGTGGACGTGGACGCACGAGATCACCGACGCGCTGGGCAACACCCACGCCGAGACGCTGCGCCGGATGGCCCTGCGGGCCGCCAGCGTCCGCCAGCGCTTCCTCGAGCTGGTGCTGGCCGGCGACCACGACACCGAGGAGGCGGTGACGCTGGCCCGCGGGCTGGAGTTCGACACCCTGGGCCCGTTCCGCGCCCACGTGGTGCACACCAGCGTGCTGGACGGGTCGGAGGTGCCGCGGGTGCAGACGGCGCTGGACCGCGTGCCCGGCAACGAGCAGGTGATCTCGCACGGGGTGCGGCTGGTCGTGCTGGCCCAGCGGGACGACCCGGACCGCGTCGCCAACGTGCTGCGTGAGCAGCTGCCCGAGGCATCGATCGGCGTGGGGCTGGAGCGGGCCGGCCTGGACGGGGCGCGGCTGTCGGTCGGCGACGCCGAGCGGGCGGTCGCCATGGCGAGCCGTCCGGGGGTGGTCGAGTTCGAGCGCCACTGGCCGTGGGCGCTGGTGCACCGCGAGATCGACCGCGTGGCGCCGCTGGTGGCCGAGGCCCAGCGGGTCGCGCGGGACCATGCCCACCTCGCCGACGCCGTGCTGGCCTACGCCCGGTCCGGGTCGGTGGCCGAGGCCGGCCGGCAGCTGGACGTGCACCCGAACACCGTCACCTACCGGCTGGACCGGTGGGCCCAGCTGACCGGATGGGACCCTCGGGGCTTCGAAGGACTGCTCCGGTCGGTGATCGGCCTACGGTTGGCGCCATGAGACTCATCACCTCGCTGCTCGGCCTGCTCGTGGTCGCCGTGGTCGCCGCCGAGATCGCCGTCCCGCCGTGGGCCGAGACCCGCGCCGAGCAGCGGGTCGCCGCCCAGACCGACGGCCGGGTCACCGCCGAGGTGTCCCTGTCCGGGCCCCCGCTGGTGGTGCCGGTGCTGCTGGATTCGACCGTGGACCGGGCGACCATGCGGCTGGACCAGGTCGGCGACCGGCCGGTGCCGCTGGACGTGGTGTTCGAGCTCGACGGCGTCGAGGTCGACCGGATGGCGCTGCTGTCGGGCAACCTCGAGGTGACCGACGTCGCCGCCGGCGTCGTGCGCGTGCAGGCCGACCTCAACGACCGCGTCCCGGCCGGGATGGAGCCGGTGGCGGACCAGCTCGCCGAGCTCGGCCTGGACCGGCTGCTGGAGGCGGCCGCCGAGGGAGCGGTCCGCCTGCAGGGCGGCCGCCTGGAGGCCGACGGCCTGAGCGTGGCCGTGGAGGAGACGTCCTGCACCACGACCGCGCGCGACCTCGTCGTCACGATCCGCTGCCGCCTCGCCGAGATCCCGCCGTTCCTCGTGGCCGGCGCCGCCTGACCTCGCCGTCGCCCGAGGCCCTTCAGGCCACGACGCGTGTGGGCGGAACGGCCTCGGTCACTCCCACTCGATGGTGCCGGGGGGCTTGGAGGTGATGTCGAGGACGACGCGGTTGATGCCGTCGACCTCGTTGATGACGCGGGTGGAGATGCGTTCCAGGACCTCGTAGGGGATGCGGGCCCAGTCGGCGGTCATCGCATCCTCGGAGGTGACCGCCCGCAGCACGATCGGGTGGCCGTAGGTGCGGCCGTCGCCCTGCACGCCGACCGAGCGGATCGTCAGTAGGGCGGCGAAGGACTGCCACAGCTCGCGCTCGAGCCCGGCGCGGCGCAGCTCGTCGAGCACGATCCGGTCGGCGGCGCGGACGAGGTCGATGCGCTCGGGGGTGATGTCGCCGACGATGCGCACGGCCAGGCCGGGGCCGGGGAACGGCTGGCGCCACACCATGGCCTCGGGCAGGCCCAGTTCCTCGCCGATGACCCGGACCTCGTCCTTGAACAGGTCGCGCAGGGGCTCGACGAGGTCGAAGTCCATGTCCTCGGGCAGGCCACCGACGTTGTGGTGGGACTTGATGGTGGAGGCGCTGTCGGAGCCGCCGGACTCGATCACGTCCGGGTACAGGGTCCCCTGCACGAGGAACTTCTGGCCGGGCGAGTCGGCGTAGACGTCGCGGGCGGTCTCCTCGAAGACGCGGATGAAGTGCTCGCCGATGATTCGGCGTTTCTGTTCGGGGTCGGTGACGCCGGCGAGTGCATCGAGGAAGCGGTCCTGGGCCTTGACATGGACGAGGTCGACGTGAAAGTGGTCGCGG
>CAZDIF010000173.1:0-5634 GCA_964505365.1 uncultured Actinomycetota bacterium | reverse complement strand
CCGCGCCACCGGCGGCGCCTGACCGCGGCGAGGGCGAGCAGCGGCACGAGCACGCCGGCGCCACCACCCGTGGCCGGCAGCGCCGTCCCCGCGGAGGCGGCTGCGGGCGTCGGTGGTCGTCGTCCCGCGGCCCCCGCCGGGCAGCCGGCCAGGTCGACCTCGATCGGGCCGTCGCTGTCGACGACCACCTCGGCGTCGCAGGACACGCGGGCACGCGTGGTGTCGACGGTGACGTGGGCGACGTTGGTCGCGGTGACCTCCAGCCGGTCCGCGGCCGGTGCGGCACCCGGCTCGGTCCGAGCGAGGCCGCGCTCCGTGTAGGACAGGGCGCCGAGGTTGCCACCAACGAGCACCCCGCCGTCCGGCGGGCGCTCCTCGGTCCCACCGCGGTCGATGCCGAACCCGGCCGAGTGGACCTCGATCGTCCCGGTCGGGGCAGCCTCGGCATCGCGCAGCTCGAGGTCGGACAGCCAGTAGGCGTGGTCGGCGACCACGTCGGTGGAGTCCTCGCGCGGGTCCAGCACGTAGGTGACCGTCGCCGGGTCGCGGTCCACCCGGTGCTCGCCGAGGAACTCGGCCCCCGGGGTGTACTCGTCGTTCGCGGCGAGGGTGAGGTGGTCGGCCGTCGGGAACAGCCAGTAGCGGTGGTCGACGCCCGCCGCCACCAGGTCCTCGTGGGCCTGCTCGGCCGTGTGGACCTGGACGAGCTCGTCCGCGGCCGCGTTCCAGGTCATCACCGGGGTGTGGCGCAGGGACGGGAGCTGGTCGTTCGCGCTGCCGGGCGTCGCGACCACCGGGAATCCGCGGGCGAACAGGTCCGGCCAGCGCGCCAGCAGTCGGTAGGTGCCGAACCCGCCCATGGAGTAGCCGGACGCGACCGTCCAGTCGGGGTCCAGCGGGAGGTGCCGGGCGACGTCGGCCCACACCTCGAAGGTGTTGGCCTCCGGGACGCCGGCGTAGAAGCCGTCCGGGCCGCGTGCCTCCGGCGTGACGACGACGCTGCCGGCGCCGCGTTCGCCGAGCTGCACCTGGTTGTTCGTGGACAGGTACTGGTTGTGGTTCGCGGACAGCGAGTGCATCAGCAGCGTCAGGCCCCAGCCGTCCTCGGGCGGGTCGCCCTCGGGGACGTACAGGGCGTAGGGCTGCAGCTGCCCGACGTAGCGCCCGATGCACTCGGGCCCGAGGTCGATGCCGGCGCTGATTCCGAAGCAGACGTTGTCGGGCTCGACGCCCTGCCCGAACACGTACCGGCTGGCCATGATCCGGTTCATCGGCCCCGAGGTGGGCACGCCCGAGTCGTCGTCGACGCCGTCGCGCAGCGCCCCGAAGTCCACCTCGGCGGCGAACGGTGACACGTCGCCCTGGGCGAGCTGCAGGGACTGCTGCCGCTCCCGCCACCACGGGGCCATGGCCCGTGCGCCGACGGCCGTGTCGGCCATGGTCGCGCCGGCCATCATGGGCATCGGCTCGTCGAACCGGGGACCGACGTTGACGATGGCGACGCCGTCGAGGGTGCCGCCGCCGGGCGTGGTCTCGTCGGCCTGGCCCGGCTGCGGTGCGAGGTACGACCCGGCGTCCGGGTCCCACAGGCCCGTGCCGACCGTGACCCGGACCGTGTCGTCGCCGGGGTCCCACGCCTTCCGGGGAACGGTGAGGTGGACCTGCCGGCGGTCGAGGTCGACGGCTGCGCGCGCGGCGGGGGAGAGGGCCGTGCCGGTGGCGGCGTCGACCAGCTCTGCCTCGTCGCCGTGCCACGTGAGGAAGTGGGTGGCCGGCGACGCCACACCCGCACCGTGCGGCCAGGCGTGCGAGGTCCCCTCGTCGCCCAGCGCGATCGTCACGGCCGATCGCGCCGGGTCGATCAGCGTGTTCAGCGTCACCCGGAAGCGGGTGACCTCGTCGTGCGGCCGGATCCGCAGCTCCACCAGGTCGCCGGCGTTGTGGGCGTACACGTCGTCGTGCGGGTATGTGAAGGTCCCGGCCGCCGGGGAGTACAGGTTGGTGGAGGGCCCGTACGGGTCCTCGCGGTCGACGACGCCGGTCGCCCCGTGGTCGTCGAAGAGGAAGTCCTGGTACAGCCACTCGCCGTCGCGGTAGGCCTGCGCGCCGGACACGAGGATCGGGTCGGCCCGCCATGGGCCCGTGTTCTGCAGCTGCGGTGCACGCGGGGGTGGCAGGTACAGGGCGTCCGGCCCGGGCCGTGGTCCGCTGTCGACCGTGGGCAGCGAGTCCTGCGTGTCCGGTGCGGCACCGGCGGTCGGGACCACCCCGAGCAGCAGCCCGGCGAGGACGACGACGGCGAGGCGGCGGTGCATCACGGTGGCTCCCTGTGGCCGAGGTGCTGGCGGCCACGAGAGCTTCGACGCGGGCGGCCCGTTCTCCTGCCCCGTCGTGCGTCAGCCCAGCTGGTAGGTCACCAGCGCGGTGGCCACGAGCGTCCCGTCGTCGGTGGTGGCGTCGACGCTGACGGTGGCCAGCCGGCGGCCACGGCGCACCACCTCCGCGGACGCGGTCACGTCCACGCCGTCGGCAGGCGCGAGGTAGCTGATCGTCAGTCCGACGGTCGACCCGCGCAGGCGGTCGGGGACCTCGGCGCCCGCCCAGGCGGCCGCCATCGCCGCCGTGTCGACCAGCGTCGCGATCGCCCCGCCGTGCACGACGGTGCCGATCGTCACCACCTCGTCGCGGAACGGCAGGCGCAGGCGGGCTCGACCGTCGTCGATCTCGACCAGCTCGATCCCGAGGTGGGCCGGGAAGGGGCTCGCCGGAAGGAACTGTCGCATGACGTCCGTGCCGTCGGTCGCGGTGGGCATGGCATCGCTCCTCGTCGTCGCGTGGCCGCAGGATCACCCGTCGCGCCCGTGCCACGCGATTACCCGACAGGTAACGGCGGTGCTGACCCGGCCGGCGTAGGGTTGCCGCCATGGCGGACACCGACGAGCTCACCTTCGGACCGATGCTGCGGCGCTGGCGCACCCAGCGGCGGCTCAGCCAGCTCGACCTGTCGACGCTGTCCGGCGTGTCGACCCGGCACCTCAGCTTCCTCGAGACCGGCCGGTCCCGGCCCAGCCGGCGGATGGTGCTGGACCTCGCCGGCCACCTCGACGTGCCGCTGCGCGAGCGCAACCAGCTGCTGACCGCCGCCGGGTTCGCGCCTGCCTACCCGCAGCGCGCCTACGACGCCCCGGAGATGGCCTCGGTGCGGGCGGCGGTCGACCAGGTCCTGCACGGGCACGCCCCGTGGCCCGCCCTGGCGGTCGACCGCTACTGGGACGTCGTCGCGATGAACGCGGGCGTGGCCGTGCTCGCCGAACACCTCGCCCCGAGCCTGCTGGAGCCCCCGCTGAACGTGTACCGCGCCAGCCTCCACCCGGACGGCCTCGCCCCGCGGGTCGTCAACTTCCCCGAGTTCGCCCACCACCTGCTCCACCGGCTGCGGCACGACGTCGAGGTGTCGGCCGACCCCCGGTTGGCCGAGCTGCTCGCCGAGGTGGAGGCCTACCCGACCGTCCGCGAGCTCCCCCGGCCGACGGCGCCGGGCCCGGACGTGGTCCTGCCGATGCGCCTGCGCCACCCGGAGGGCGAGCTGGCCCTGTTCAGCGTCATCTCCACGTTCGGCACGCCGGTCGACGTCACGGTGGCCGAGCTGGCCATCGAGACGTTCTTCCCGCTCGATGACGACACCGCGAGCCGCCTGCGGGCCATGGTCGGCGAGGTCACACCGGCGTGACCGGAACACCCAGGTGGTCGAGCCGGTGCAGCACGTCGACCAGCTGGTGGTCCGGATCGGCCGTCCGCACCAGCACGCCGTGCGTGACGCGCGGGTCCATCAGCACCTGGCGGTCACCGGTCAGCAGCACCCGGTCCTCGGCGGCCGCGCGGTCGACGAGCTCTTCCGCGGTCGCCTCGGGGTCGTGGTCCACGTCCAGTCCGAGGCGGCGCAGCAGGTCGGCGAGCTCGGCCAGGGCGACATCCGCGATGAACCGGACCGGCGGGGCCGGCGGGGCCGGCCGGACCCGTGACACCACGCCCGCCGGCAGCCATGCGAAGGGCGGATACAGGGCGACCCGGTCGCCGCTGCTGACCGGCTCCTCCCAGCCGATCGACTGGCCGTCGACGACGGCCAGGTCCACCTCGGTGCGCGGGATGCCGACCGACTGCACGACGGTGTCCAGCGGGCGTGGGGTGCCGAGCGGGGCCCGGACGATCCCGTCGCGGTCCGCGGCGGCCAGCTCGGCCAGCTCGCCGTAGCACCGCAGGACGACGTGGCCGGTCACCCTGGCGGGGTCGCCAGGTCCACGATCTCCGGGCCGACGACCTTGACGTAGTCGTTGACGGCCAGCGTCACCGTCGACGTGTGCGACCCGTCACGGCACACCATCGTCTGGCGGGCGCGCAGGGTCTCGTCGAGGAACACCGGGATGTCGTACACGTTCCCGAAGGGCGGCTCCGCGCCCGGGTCGGAGTCGGGGAACACCGACACGAACTCGTCCTCGGTCGCCAGCCGGACCTCGCTGTGGCCCAGCACGTCGCTGGCCTTGTCGAGGTCGACCTGCACCGGGGCCGGGACGACCGCCATCACCAGCTGGCCGGAGACGTTGAGCAGGACGGGCTTGGCCACGTCCCAGCCGGAGATCTCCTCGACCTGGGCCAGCCGGTTGGCGTCGACGGCCCTCGGGTGGTCGTGGACCTCGTAGTCGATCCCGTGCTCGTCAAGCAGTGCATGCACACGATCCGCGCTCATGGCACACCTCCTGCCTCGACCGTATCGACGGGTGCCGTGAGACGTCACCCGCCGTCGTGGTCGACCAGGTGGGATGGGTTTTCGGCGAGGTAGTCGGCGGCCGGGACTCGCGCGTCCTGGTGGTAGCCGACCGGCAGCCACACGCTGCCGGCGGTGGACAGGTACACCACCCGCCACTGGTGGAACGCCCGGAAGGTGGCCGGGTCGTCGGCCATGATCCCGGCATAGGCCTTGACGGCCGTGACGTAGTGGTCGGAGTTGTTGTACCGGTACAGCGCCCGGTCGAGGTTGCCGTCGGCCGCACCGTTGTGGGCGAGGTACCGGGCCGCGGCCATGATCGCGTCGTGCGGGTCGTTGACGTCACCCTCACCGAAGGCGTCCCACGTCGACGGCATGAACTGCATCGGACCCTGGGCCCCGGCGGTCGACACCCCCCGGATCCGACCCATGCGGGTCTCGACGAGGTTGACGGCCGCCAGGACCTCCCAGTCCACCCCGAACGTCTCCTCGGCCTTGCGGTGGTGGCCCAGCAGTTCGTCGGCAGGGGCCGGCTCGACGATCTCCCACGCGGGCAGGGTGTCGCTGAGGGTGGTGTGCATCGCCCGCAGGTGGGTCGCCGCGGTCACGTGCGCCTCGACCGCCGGGCGGAGGTCGTCACCGACGGCGTCGAACACCTCGGCCTGCCAACCGGGGCGGTTGGACAGCTGCCGGTACAGCACCTGGGCCTCGAACGCGGCCGCGGACAGCTCCGCCGGGCCTGTGTCGGGGTCGCGGGTGGTGGCCTCGGCCGCGACCACGCGACGGGCCAGCTCGCCCGGCCCGGACGCCAGGCGCACCGCGGTGGTCGACGCCTCGGTGGCGGACGGCTGGACCTCGGGAGTGGGCGACGG
>CAZDIF010000172.1:4392-5698 GCA_964505365.1 uncultured Actinomycetota bacterium | reverse complement strand
CCTGGCGATGTGCAGCGGCGCGCTCCGCGCCTACCTGCAGCAGCACGACGGCCTGCCCGACGAGCCGCTGGTCGCGATGGTGCCGGTGTCGATCCGGCCCGCCGACGGGGTCGACGAGCACGGGCGGCCCGTCCCCACCGACCACGGCAACGCGCTGTCGTTCGCCATGTGCAACCTCGCGACGCACCTGCCGGACCCGGGCGATCGGCTGGCCCTGATCCGCGCGTCGATGGACGCGGCCAAGGCCCGCATGCGGTCGATGACCCGGGCGGAGCTGACCAACTACGCCATCGCGATCACCTCACCGCTGGTGCTGGGCAACCTCACCGGGCTGTCGAAGCGGACCCGGCCGCTGTTCAACGTGACCATCTCGAACGTCCCGGGCCCGTCGAACACCCTGTACTGGAACGGCGCCGAGCTGCAGGGCATGTATCCCGCGTCGCTGCTGCAGGACGGCTACGCGCTGAACATCACGCAGACCTCGTACCGCGACCAGATGGCGTTCGGAATCACCGCCGACCGGGCGGCCGTGCCGCACGTCCAGCGGATGATCGACCACCTCGAGGACGAGCTCGTGGCCCTGGAACGACTGGGCACGTGACGTTCAAGTCGAGCCGGGATCCGGTCGACACGAAGCGGTGAGGCATCCCGCGGGAGCACGTCAGATGTCACACGTGGATCGAGCGGTCCGACGCGCGCGCCGTCACCTGGACGGCGGCGAGGCACTCGTCGCGTCCGTGGTGGGCCGCGAGCTGGACGGCCGGCGCGGGCGGGTGGTGCTGGTGACCGACCGCCGGGTCGTGGTGGCGTGGAACCGGGCGGCGCCACCGGACGCGTTTCC
Organism: uncultured Actinomycetota bacterium; assembly: GCA_964505365.1. GTDB lineage: Bacteria > Actinomycetota > Nitriliruptoria > Nitriliruptorales > Nitriliruptoraceae > CAWCLK01. The sequence goes on along the minus strand of CAZDIF010000172.1, from coordinate 4,857 downwards.
GGTCACCGCCTGCTCCGCGACGCACGACCGTGACCAGGCGAACCTGACCGTCGGGGACGGCGAGAGCTCGATCACGATCACCGGTGTCGATCCGGTCGACGCCGAGCAGGTCGTCGGCGTGCTCGCCCGCTGGGCCGGCCGCCCCCTCGCCGAGCGCATCGGGCCACCCTTCCACGTGCGCGTCATCGGGGCGTGACGACGCCGTAGCATCGGCCCCCCGCCCGGGAGGACCGCCGTGGCCCACGCCTCCACCTGCACGTTCGCGAGTCCCCGCGGACACCAGCTGTCCGCCCGCATCGAGCACCCCGACGGCCCCGTGCACGCCACCGCGGTGTTCGCCCACTGCTTCACGTGCTCGAAGGACCTCCGGTCGGCACGCACGCTGGCCCGGGCCCTGGCCGACCGGGGCATCGCCGTGCTGTCGTTCGACTTCGCGGGCCTGGGGTCCAGCGACGGCACCTTCGC
>CAZDIF010000172.1:0-4292 GCA_964505365.1 uncultured Actinomycetota bacterium | reverse complement strand
GCCTGGGCGACCCGCTACCTCCCGGAGGTCCCCGGCGTGGGAGCGGGCAGCGCCGGGTCCTACGCCGACAAGGGGGCCGTTGCCGTCACCCACGAGGGACTGCGCACCGAGGTGACCACCCGGGGGTTCCGCCTGCAGGTCGACGAACCGGCGTCGGTCGGCGGCACCGAGGCCGGGCCGACGCCGTACGACCACCTCGCCACCGCCCTGGCGGCCTGCACCTCGATGACCCTGCGGATGTACGCCGACCGCAAGGACCTGCCGCTCGATTCGGCGCGCACCACCGTCACGTTCGACCGCGTCCACGCCGACGACTGCGCCCACTGCGACACCGAGGAGGGCCGGATCGAGCTGTTCACGCGGACCGTCGAGCTCACCGGCGACCTGGACGACGAGACCCGCGCCCGGCTGCTGGAGATCGCCGACCGCTGCCCGGTGCACCGCACGCTGGAGGGCACGATCGAGGTGCACACGGAGGGGGGATGAGCAGCCCGCTCGCGCTGACGTTCGTCACCTCCGCCGGCACCGTCGACCAGCTCCCCGCGTCCAGGGCCGAGGTCGCCGTCGCCGGCCGGTCGAACGTCGGCAAGTCGTCGCTGCTCAACGCCCTGGCCCAGCAGGGCCGCCTCGCCCACACGTCCAGCACGCCCGGCCGGACGCGGCTGCTGAACTGTTTCGCGCTCGACGGCGGTGGGACGGTCGTCGACCTGCCCGGATTCGGCTACGCGAAGGCGTCGAAGTCCGACCGGGCCGCGTGGCAGCGCCGCACCGAGCAGTACCTGCTGACGCGCGAGCCGCTGGTGCGGGTGATCCTGCTGGTCGACGGCGAGGTGGGGCCGACCCGGCTCGACCTCGATGCGCTGGCCTGGATGCGCGACCACGACGTCCCGGTCGACGTGGTGGCGACCAAGCACGACAAGGTGCGATCGTCCCGGCGGGAGCGCCGGAAGCGCGAGGTCGCCGAGGCGTGCGGGCTCGCCCGCGGCGACGTGCTGTGGGTCAGCGCCACGACCGGCGTGAACGTGCCGCAGCTGCGCGACCGGGTCCGCGCCCTGCTGCACGGGTCCGCGTAGCGGTTCCGGCATCTCCTCCCCCCGCCGTGCCATCATCGGTGCGGCGACAAGGGGAGCACGGGATGGACGCAGGCGGCCAGCCGGTCACCGGCGACGACGCCTTCACGGACCCGCGCTGGGACTACCCGGAGTACCCGGCCGGATCGGTCGTCGAGGTCCGGGTCCACGGGGTCGGTGGCGAGCCGCCGTCGGGGATGGCCCGCGACCCGCAGCCGCGGCTGGTCAGCGGTGACGAGCTGGCCGGCTTCTGGCGTTCCCGCAACCCCGTGGTGGGCCACCTGCCGGGCGGCCGCACCGTGGTCCGGGAGGTGCTGGCCTGGGGCGGGCAGACGTCCGGGACGACCCGGCACGCGTTCTGGGTCCTGCTGCTGCCGTTCGCGCTGTTCAACATGGCCGGCCGGATGCACCGCTCCGACCCGGACAGCCGCTGGTCGGTCGCCCACCGCGCCGTCTGCCGCGTCCTCGCGCACACGATGACGCTGTCGTTCGTGGCCCTGGTCGCCGGGGTCGCGATCGACCTCGTGGCGGTGCAGTGCGCCCTGGCCGGCGACTGCCTCGAGGCCAGCGCCGACCTCACCGGTGGCGTGCTGCTCGCCCCGTTCCGCCGCTACGCCGACGACCACCTCGCACGGATGGCGCTGGCCGCGCTCGTCCCCGTGCTGGCCGTGCTGGTGCTGTGGTGGGCAGGCCGGTACCGGACCCGGCAGCTGGAGTGGACGACGACCGAGGCCGGCCGCCCGTCCGGGGGCGAGGCGTCGGGGATCGGCGACCCGCGCTTCTGGCAGAACGCGTGGCCGACCTCCCGCCTGCGCGCCCTCCACGCCACGGGCGCGTTCGCGTACGTCAGCGGGATCCTGGCGCTGGTGCTGCTCGACCTCGGCCCGGTGGGCCAACGCCGGGGGTGGCTGGTGGCCCTCTGGGTCTCGGTGGCCGTGGCCGTGGCGACGGCCGCCCTCGTCGCCTGGCCCCGGGTGCTGCGCACCGGTCCCGATCCCCTGCTGCACCGCCTCCACGTGGTGCTGCGAGCAGGCGCGGTCGTGCCCGGGACGGTCGCGCTGTCCGTCGCGCTGGTCCCCGGCGGGCTGTCGGGAGCCGCGGGGGCCCTGCTGTGGCTGGTCGCCGTGGGCCTGGCCGTCTGGTGGCTGGCCGACGAGCTGCAGGGGCCGGGCACCGGAGCGCCCGACGTCGGCGTCCTCGGCAACCTGCGCCTGGTCGCGGCCACGGTGGCGGCGACCGCGACGCTCCGCGGCGCCAACGCGGCCCTCGACCGGGCGCCGGAGCCCGTGCTCGACGCGCTGCCCCGGGGCCTGCAGAGCCTGCTGGACGGCAGCGTCGGCCAGCTGTTCCTCGACCTGAACCCCGGGCTGTACGTCCCGGTGCACCTGGCGCTGTGGCCGGTCGCGATGCTGCAGGGGCTGCTCGTGCTGGTGCTCGTGGTGACGGCGTTCGAGCGTCGCCCGGCCCGCCGCGCCGACGCCTCCCCGATCGTGCGGCCGGCCGTGCCCGGCAACCAGGGCGCCGCCGTCGTGGCGCTGCTCTCCCTGCTGCTGCTCACGGCCACCGGCGGCAGCATCCACGCGCTGGCGCTGGACTGGCTGGGCCAGCGCGGCGACGGCCTGACCCTGCCCTGGTGGCACGCCGCCATGGCGCTGGTGACGGCCGTCGGCCTGCCCGTCCTGCTGCTGGTGCTGGCGGCCGGCACGCTGCTCGCGGGCCGCTGGCTGGTCGCGCGGCCCACCGTCGACCAGGTCGCCGACCACCTGCGGCGGGGCCTCGACGGCGACGCCGTCCCGGCGCCGGACCCGGACGACGATGCGGCTCGCGATCGGCTGGCCCGGATCGGCCGCGCGTGGCTGCTGCAGGCCTGGGTGCGCGCCGCCGGCCGGCTGCTGGCGGCCGCCGTCGGGCTGATGACGCTGGTCCTCGTCGTCGTGCTCGTGCGCCAGGCGACGGCCCCGGCCGGGCTGGCCGCCGTCAACGACTATCCCCTGACCACGATGGCGCTGTGGCTGGTGGTGGTCGGCGCCGTCGCCGTCGTGGGGCTGATCCGGTCGGGGCTGTCGGCGCGGGCGACCCGGCGCAGCATCGGCCGCGTGTGGGACGTGCTGACGATGTGGCCGCGGATCACCCACCCGTTCGCGCCACCCTGCTACGGCGAGGCGATCGTGCCCATGCTGGCCGACCGCACCCGCCGCCTCGTGGACCGCGGCCACCCGGTCGTGCTGGCCGGCCACAGCCAGGGCAGCGTCGTCTCCCTGGCCGCCACGGGCCACCTCGCCGACCCGACGGCGGGCCGCGTGCTGGACCGGGTGGCCCTCGTCACCTACGGCAGCCCCATCGCCATCCTCTACGAACGCTTCTATCCCGGGGTGTTCGGTGGCTCCCGGGGGCCCGTGGCCCGCGTGGCTGACGAGGTGGACAGCTGGCACCACCTGTACGCGCTGACGGACCCGCTGGCCGATCCGTTCTGGGACCGCGACGGGTTCGACGAGGTCGACGCGCGCGAGGCACGTGCCGGCTGGGGCCTGTCACTGGCGCTGCCGCACGCGGACGTGCCGTGCCCGGTCTGCGGCTGGTACCGGCACGGCCGCCACGACGGCGGCTCGGCGAGGCGGACCGACCACGTCGTCTCGGACCCGGACCGCTGGACGCAGCCGCTCGACGCGCACCCGCCGGCGCCCCGGGGCCACGCGAGCTACCACGACCACCGGGAGGTCGACCTCCACCTGGCGGCGATCGCGGCCGACCTCGCGGACGCCGCGGCGGGCACCTGACCGATCGTGGGGACGCGTCTCCCTCCCGCGGACCGGGCTGGTCTGCTTCCATGCGATGTCGAGCCCGACGAGCGGAGGTGAGCATGTCGGTGCCGTCCACGATGAAGGCCGTACAGCTGACAGGCCACGGTGGCCTCGACAAGCTGGAGTACCGCGAGGACGTCCCCGTCCCGACGCCCGCACCCGGCGAGGTGTTGCTGGAGGTCAGCGCCTGCGGCATGAACAACACCGACGTGTGGGTCCGCGAGGGCGCGTACGGCCTCGAGGAGGATCCCGAGGCGGTCTCCACCTGGCGCCGCGGCCGGTCCACGCTGGAGTTCCCCCGCATCCAGGGCACCGACAGCGTCGGCACGATCGTCGCCGTGGGCGACGGCGTGAACGAGGACCGCATCGGCGAGCGGGTGATGGTCGACTTCTCGATCTACAACCGCGACGACGACAGCCT
>CAZDIF010000171.1:0-5782 GCA_964505365.1 uncultured Actinomycetota bacterium | reverse complement strand
AGCACCACCCCACGCTGGGCCTTCGCCAGGGCGGCGGACACCTCGGGGCGGATGGCCGAGCGGGCCGGGCCCTCCACGCGGGGGCGGTTGTCCTCCAGCACCCCGGCGGCGATCTGGTGCAGGTCCCCGTACACGGCCTGGTGCAGGTCATCGGTGGCCTGCGCGGACCGGGCGTTGCGGCCGTCGGCGGCCGACCCGCCGGCCTCGTCGCCGGAGATCACCGCCTCCATCGCGTCGGTGGTCGCGGTGTACTCGGTCTCGGGGTCCTGCCACGGCTGGCCCTGCGGCTGATGGTCGGGCCGCGCCAGCCCCGTGGCCGTCGACAGCGCGGCGACCGGCGCCCGCATGCGTCCGGCCAGCCACGGGTCGGGCCGGGCCGCCCACTCCGGGTACACGCACAGCCGCTCGGACAGCACGAACCCGTGCTCGGCACTGCGCGTCGCCAGCTCGTCCAGCTGCGGCCACGGCATCTCCGGGTTCACGTGGTCCGGCGTCACCGGCGACACGCCACCCCAGTCGTCGATCCCCGCCCGCAGGATGTCGCCGTACTGGCCCGGCGACAGGTTCGGCGGCGCCTGCACGTGCACGGTCGGACCCAGCAGCACCCGGGCGGTGGCCACCGCCGCCAGCAGCACCTCGAAGTCCGGCTCGGCGTGGTCGCGCATCGCCGTGTCCGGCTTGGCCCGGAAGTTCTGCACGATCACCTCCTGCAGGTGCCCGTACCTGCGGTGCTGCTCCCGCAGCGCCAGGATCGTCTCGGCCCGCTCCAGCGGCGTCTCGCCGATCCCGACCAGCAGCCCCGAGGTGAACGGGATCGACAGCCGCCCCGCGTCCTCGATCGTGCGCAGCCGCACCGCCGGGTCCTTGTCCGGCGAGTTGAAGTGCGCCTCACCCCTGGCCAGCAGCCGCTCGGACGTCGACTCCAGCATCAGCCCCATCGACGGCGCCACCGGCTTCAGCGTCGCCATGTCCGTCCAGCTCATCACCCCCGGGTTGAGGTGCGGCAGCAGGCCGGTCTCCTCGATCACCCGGATCGCCACCGCCCGCAGGTACGACAGCGTCGACTCGTACCCGCGCGCGTCCAGCCACTCCCGCGCCGCCGGGTAGCGCTCCTCGGGCTTGTCCCCCAGCGTGAACAGCAGCTCCTTGCAGCCGGCACGCTGGCCGTCGCGGGCCACCTCCAGCACCTGCTCCGGAGCCATGTACGCCGGCACGGCCCCCTTCGGCGGCCACGCGAACGTGCAGTAGCCGCAGGTGTCCCGGCACAGGTGCGTCAACGGCACGAACACCTTCCGCGAGTACGTCACCGTCCGCCCACCATCGGCGGTCCGGCCCCAGCCACCCTCGGCATACCACGGCGCCCGGTCCCGCACCGCCGCCGCCACCGCCAACAGCCGGTCCAGCTCACCCCCCGTCGCCGTCAGCAGCGCCGCCGCCTCGTCCGCCTTCAACGACCGGCCCTCCTCGGCACGATGCAACGCCCGCGGGCGCAGCCGATCCAGCGTGGCGGGGTCGAGGGTCACGTCGTCCGGCACGGGCAGGCTCCCTGGAGGGGGTGTCGACGCGGTCCAGCGTAGGGAGGTGGCCGACGACGCCGGTAGCGTGCCGGCCCCACACCGGGAGGTCGACGCCGATGGGTCCGCACATCACCGTGCTGGCGGGCGGCGTCGGCGCGGCCCGGTTCCTCCGCGGGCTGGTGGCCGTCGACGAGGTCGACCCGGCCGATGTCACCGCCGTCGTCAACGTCGGGGACGACGTGGACCGCCACGGCCTGCGGGTCTGCCCGGACCTCGACTCGATCACCTACTGGCTCGCCGGGGTGATCCACCCCGAGCAGCAGTGGGGCCGCGCCGACGAGTCCTTCACCGTCGCCGAGGAGCTCGAGCGGTTCGGCGAGGGACGCTGGTTCACCCTCGGCGACCGCGACCTGGCCACCCACGTGTTCCGCACGAAGCGCCTCCACGAGGGCGCGTCCCTGTCCACCGTCACCGACGAGGTCCGCCGGGCCTTCGGCGTCCCGATCCGGTTGCTGCCGGCCACCGACGACGCCGTCTGGACGCAGGTCCACACCTCCGACGGGCGTGCCCTGCACTTCCAGGAGTACTGGGTGCGCGAGCGCGCCGAGCCGTCGGTCGACCGCGTCGAGCTCGCCGGCGCGGACACGGCGCGGCCCGCGCCGGGCGTCGTCGAGGCGATCCTCGACGCGGACCTCGTCGTCCTCGCCCCGTCCAACCCCGTGGTGTCGATCGACACGATCCTGGCGGTCCCCGGGATCCGCGAGGCCGTGCACGAGTCCCCGGGCCCGGTCGTCGGCGTCTCCCCCATCGTCGGCGGGGACGTGGTGCGCGGGATGGCCGACCGCCTGCTGCCGGCCGTCGGCGCCGAGGTGTCGGCCGCCGGCGTCGCCCACCACTACGGCCCCGCGCTGCTGGACGGCTGGGTGGTCGACACCGTGGACGCCGACGACGTCGACCGGCTGCCCGACGGGATCCGCGGCGTGGCGACCGACACGATGATGGACGAGGTGGAGGTGGCCGCCGCACTCGCGCGCACGTGCCTCGACCTCGGCCGCGAACTGGGAGGCTGACCGTGGCGGCATCGTCCCTCGAGGTGATCGCCCTGCCGACACCGCGTCGCGTGGAGGCCGGGGCGGACCTCGCCGACGTCCTGCTGGACGCGGTCGCGTCCGCGGGGTTGTCGATGCAGGACGGCGACGTCGTGTGCGTGGCGTCCAAGGTCGTCGCCCGTGCCGAGGGTCGCCTGGTCCCACTGCCCGCCGGCGACCCGTTCGAGGCCCGCCGGGCCCTGGCGCGGCAGGAGGCCGTGCGGGTCGTCGCCGACGCCCCGTGGGTGCTGGTGACCGAGACCGCGCACGGCTTCGTGGCGGCCAACGGCGGGATCGACGCGTCGAACGTCCCCGAGGGGCAGGCGCTGCTGCTGCCCGAGGACCCCGACGCCAGCGCCGCCGCCCTGCGCGCCGAGGTCCACCGCCGCACCGGGGCCGATGTCGGCGTGGTCGTCACCGACACGTTCGGGCGCCCGTGGCGGATGGGCCAGACCGACGTCGCGCTGGGCGCGTCCGGCGTCGCGGTCCTGCGCGACGAACGCGGCGACAACGACCTCGACGGCCGCGCCCTCGACGTGACGCTGGCGGCGGTCGCCGACGAGGTGGCCGGCGCGGCCGACCTCGTGCGCACCAAGGGTTCCGGCACGCCGTTCGTCCTCGTCCGGGGACTGGACCGCGGCGACGGCACCGCCGCCGACCTGGTCCGCCCGGCCGAGGAGGACCTGTTCCGGTTCGGCGGGGCCCTGGCCGTGACCGAGGGCATCGCCGCCCGCCGCACCGTCCGGGCCTTCGACGACCGCCCGGTGCCCGACGAGGTGCTCGCCGCGGCCGTGCGGGCGGCGGTCACCGCACCGGCACCGCACCACACGCGCCCCTGGCGGTTCCTCCGGCTGGCTGACGACACCCGCGGCACCCTGCTCGACGCCATGGCCGAGCGCTGGCGCGCCGACCTCACCGCGGACGGCACGGCCGCCGAGGTGGTCGAGCGCCGCATCGCGCGGTCGGACGCCATCCTGCGGACGGCGCCGGAGCTGCTGACGCCCTTCGTGTCCCTCGACGGTGCCCACACCTACCCCGACGAGCGCCGGCGGACCGCCGAGCGGGACATGTTCCTGCTGACGGGCGGGGCGGCGCTGGGCGGCCTGCAGGTGGCGCTGGCCGCGCACGGGGTCGGCGCGGCCTGGATCTCGTCGACGCTGTTCTGCCCCGACACCGTGCGGACCGCACTGGACCTGCCCGACGACTGGCTGCCGCTGGGGATGGTCGCCGTGGGGTGGCCGGCCCCGGACTTCGCGCCCCGACCCCGTCCCCCGGTCGACCTCGACGGCCTGCTGCAGGTGCGCTGACCGCCGACGGCCAGCGACCGGGGCTGCTGTACCCTGCCGCCGCCCGTGTGGGCAGCCTGCCTGCCGTCGAAACCCGCGAGAGTCGTCCCCGTGGCCGAAGAGGAACGCAAGACCAAGGCCGAGCGCCGTGCCGAGGCGCGCGCGGAGCGCCGCCGCAAGGAGGAGGAGGCCGCGCGGCAGAAGAAGCGCGACTCCGTCCGCAACGCGGTGATCACCGTCGCGGTGATCGCGATCATCGCGCTGATCAGCGTCCCCGCGCTGATGAGCTGGTTCGGCGGGGACGCGGAGGCCAGCCGCACCATCGGCACCCCCGAGGAGGTCCTCGCCCAGCGTGACGCCGCCGGGTGCGAGATGATCGTCGACGGCCAGCCGGTGGGCGAGCCGACCCACGTCGATCCCGCGGAGGCGCCGCCCGCCGACGTCATGTACGCGCAGTCGGAGGTGCGTCCCAACTACTCCGGTCCCCACTACCAGAACGTCAGCAGCCCCATCGGCGGCATCCCCTCGTCCCCGCTGGACGAGCGCGCGGTCACCCACAACCTCGAGCACGGCTCGGTGGTGGTCTGGTTCGACCCCGAGCAGGTCGACGACGCCACGGTCGAGGAGATCGAGAACTGGATGCTGGACCGCCAGGACCTCGGCTACAGCGACCCCCGGTCCGGCGGGTCGATCTTCGCGTCGCCCTACAACGACATCACCAGCGGCAAGGCCGTCGCCTTCCGCGCCTGGGGCTACGCGATGGACTGCGAGGAGTGGGACCCCACGGTCGCCGACAGCATGCTGATCGACTACTGGGGCACGCGCGGCTCCGCCCCGGAGCGCTCGCTGTCGCCCTACCCGGAGGGTGGGCTCGACTACGGCAGCACCGAGGACGCCACCGACGAGCCGACCGAGGGCGGGACCGAACAGCCCACCGACGGCGAGTAGGCCACCGGTGGTCTGGGACCCGCAGCAGTACCTCCGCCACGGGGACCTGCGGCTGCGGCCCGGGCTCGACCTGCTCGCCCGGATCCCCGTGGAGGATCCGGCGCGGGTCGTCGACCTCGGCTGCGGTCCCGGCAACCTCACCCTGCTGCTCGCGGAGCGGTGGCCGGACGCCGAGGTCGCGGGCATCGACGCCGACGAGGCCATGCTGGCCGAGGCGGACGCGCGCGACACGCAACGGCGCGTCTCCTGGCTGCCGGGCGACCTCGCCACCTGGACGGCCGCCCACCGCGTCGACGTGGTGTTCGCCAACGCGTCCCTGCACTGGGTGGACGACCACCCGCGCGTCCTCACCCACTGGTTCGGCCAGCTCACCCCCGGCGGCGCGATGGCCTTCCAGGTCCCGGACAACTTCGACGAGCCGTCCCACACCGTCGTCGCCGACGTCGTCGACGGCGGTCCCTGGCGCGAGCGGTTGCGCCCCCACCTCCTCGACCACCCGGTCCTGCCGCCGCACCGGTACCACCGCCTGCTGGCCCCCGTCGCCGACCACCTCGACGTCTGGTCCACCACCTACTGGCAGGCGCTCACGGGCCCCGACCCCGTCCTCGACTGGGTGCGCGGCTCGCTGCTCCGACCCCTGCTCGCCCAGCTCTCCGCCGCCGACGAGCAGGCCTTCCTCGACCAGGTCGCCTCCGGGCTCCGCACGGCGTATCCGCCGGACGAGTCCGGCACGACCCTGTTCCCCTTCCGCCGCACCTTCGTGGTCGCCCGGCGGCCATAGACGGGGTGTGCGTGGGCCTGCAGTGACCGCGGGCCTGCGGTGCCGGGTGGCGCGCGGCGCGGTGGGTCCGTTGCGTCGTCAGGGGTCGTGGCCGATCTCGTGGCGGCGGACGCGGTGCCACCAGGTGCGGATCCAGCGGAGGTAGTCGAACGGGCCGAACCA
>CAZDIF010000170.1:0-5816 GCA_964505365.1 uncultured Actinomycetota bacterium | reverse complement strand
GAGCCCGCCCATCGTGTAGTGCGGCGCCGGGAAGATCCGCATCGGCACCTTCGTCGGGTCCTCGCCAGTGATGCGCTCGTACATCTCGAACAGGTTCGAGTACCGGTTCCACATCGCCTCGAGCCCCTGGCGCTCGATCGCATCGGCGAAGTCGAGGTAGACGCCGTTGCGCAGCGGGCCCACCCCGCGGCCCTCGTCGACCACCGTCTTGGCGTTGCGGGACGCCACGTCTCGCGGGACGAGGTTGCCGAACGCCGGATACTTGCGTTCGAGGTAGTAGTCGCGTTCGGACTCGGGGATCTCGTTGGGCGGCCGGTCGTCCCCGACCTCGCTGGGCACCCAGATGCGACCGTCGTTGCGCAGCGACTCGGACATCAGGGTCAGCTTGGACTGGAACTCGTCGCTGGCCGGGATCGCCGTGGGGTGGATCTGGGTGAAGCACGGGTTGGCGAAGAACGCGCCCTTGCGGTGCGCGCGCCACGCGGCCGTGACGTTGCAGGCCATCGCGTTGGTGGACAGGTAGAAGGCGTTCGAGTAGCCGCCGGTGGCCAGCACGACCGCGTGCGCCGAGTGTCGGGTGATCTCGCCCGTCACGAGGTCACGGCAGACGATGCCGCGTGCACGGCCGTCCACGACGACGACCTCGAGCATCTCGGTCTGGGTGTGCATCCGGACCTTGCCGGCGCCGACCTGGCGGGCCAGGGCCTGGTAGGCGCCGAGCAGCAACTGCTGGCCGGTCTGGCCACGGGCGTAGAAGGTCCGGGAGACCTGGGCGCCGCCGAAGGAGCGGTTGGCCAGCAGGCCGCCGTACTCGCGGGCGAACGGCACGCCCTGGGCCGTGGCCTGGTCGATGATGTCGTTGGACACCTGCGCGAGCCGGTAGACGTTGGCCTCGCGGGAGCGGTAGTCGCCGCCCTTGACGGTGTCGTAGAACAGCCGGAAGACCGAGTCGCCGTCACCGTGGTAGTTCTTCGCGGCGTTGATGCCACCCTGGGCGGCGATCGAGTGCGCCCGCCGGGGTGAGTCGTGGAAGGTGAACGCCTCGACGTTGTAGCCCAGCTCGGCCATGGTGGCTGCGGCGGAGGCGCCCGCCAGGCCGGTCCCGACAACGATGACGGTGAACCGCCGCTTGTTGTTCGGGTTGACCAGGCTCATGTCGAACTTGTGGTCCTCCCACATCGTCTCGATGGGGGCGTCGGGGACCAGGCTGTCGAGCACGTGGCTGCCGTCCTGCGTGGTGGTGCTGTCGGTCACGTCGGTGCCCATCTCGTCGCTGCTCATCGGTCCGTCCTCGACGCGGCTAGGCCACGATGCCGGTCATCACGGCGATCGGGAAGGTGATGTTGCCGCCCACCACGACGAGCGTGAACCCGATGGCGAGTGCACGCCGCCAGTGGTTGAAGCGGCGGTTGTTGATCCCGAGGCTCTGGAACAGGCTCCACACGCCGTGGTAGAGGTGCAGGCCCAGTGCGAGGTTGGCGGCGATGTAGAACGCCGACACGATCGGCCGCGAGAAACTGGCCACCAGGTTGGTGTACACGGCGCCGCGTTCCCACGTCTCCGGTGCCGCCGGCTGGGTGCCCCAGGTCATGTCGGCGAGGTGGAAGGCGATGAACAGCAGCACGATCACGCCGGTCCAGCGCATGGTCCGCGCCGCGAAGTCGGCGGCGACGAAGTCGCGGGGGCCCTGGTAGTCGGTGCCGCGCGCCCGCCGGTTCATGACCGTCAGGGTGTACGAGGCATGGACGTGCACCACCAGCGCCGCGATCAGCACGAGCCGCAGGAGCCACAGCGTCACGTGCTGCGGCAGCAGCGGGACCAGCAGTCCCTCGCGGAGGAAGTGCCCGTACTCGTTGATGGCGTAGACGGTCTCGCCGTTCACGACCTCGGTCCCGAGGTACACCTTGAGGTTGCCAACCATGTGGGCGAACACGTAGCCCAGGCCGACGATCCCCGAGATCGCCATCGCGTACTTCTTGCCGATCGCCGAGCCGTAGAACTCGACGATCCAGGGCGTGCGCCGAGCCTCGGCGGGGGCAGCCGTCGCCATCGTCCTGTCGCCTCCTGCAGCGCCTCGGGGAACTCGCCGGAACCGTAGCACCGGGTCCGTCCCGCCCCGGAGCCCGCGGCGGCCGCCCGACACGAGGAGCGGGTGGCTGCTTGACTCCGAGAGGGCAACCGTTCGTGGAGGGACGATGGAGCTGCGTGAGGACATGACGCCGTTCGAGGCGGTCAACTACTTCTTCCTCCGGGCCGCCGAGATCGACCGCCTCAGCGACGCGGCGATCGCCGTGCTGACCAGCACCTACCGCGAACTGCGGGTCCAGGTCCCCGTCCGACGGGATGACGGGTCCCTGTCGGTCCACATCGGCTATCGCGTCCAGCACAACGGCGCCCGCGGGCCGTACAAGGGCGGCATCCGCTACCACCCGAGCGCGAACCTCGACGAGGTCCGCGCCCTGGCCAGCCTCATGACCTGGAAGACCGCACTGGTCGACATCCCCTTCGGCGGTGCGAAGGGCGGCATCGAGGTCGACCCCACCGGCATGTCGATGTCCGAGATCGAGCGCATGTCCCGCACCTACTTCGGCCAGATCGCCCACATCATCGGGCCGAACCGGGACATCCCGGCACCCGACGTCAACACCAACGCCCAGGTGATGAGCTGGTTCATGGACGCCTACGGTCGGCGGGCCGGCCACACGACCCAGATCGTCACGGGCAAGCCGATCGCGCTGGGCGGCTCGGAGGGCCGGGAGGCCGCGACCGGCCGGGGCTGTGTCATCATCATGGACCAGGCCGTGCAGCAGCTCGAGCTGGGAACGCCCGCCCAGCTCTCCCTGGCGATCCAGGGATTCGGCAACGTCGGTTCGTGGGCAGCCCGGATCGCGAACGAGCGCGGCTACCGGGTCGTCGCCGTGTCGGACGTCAACGGCGGGATCTACAACGAGGCCGGCCTCGACATCCCCCGGCTCGTCGAGCACGTCGCCGAGGCCGGCACCGTGGTCAGCTTCCCGGGTGCGGACCGGATCTCCAACGAGGAGCTGCTCGAGGCCGACGTCGACATCCTCATGCCGGCCGCCCTCGGCGAGGTCATCACCCACCGCAACGTCGACCAGCTGTCGTCGCAGCTCAAGCTGGTCATCGAGGCAGCCAACCACCCGGTCACGCCGTCCGCGGACGTGGCGCTGTACGACCGCGGCGTGCTGGTCGTCCCGGACATCCTCGCCAACGCCGGCGGTGTGACCGTGTCCTACTTCGAGTGGGTCCAGAACAACCAGGAGCTGCAGTGGGAGGAGGCCGAGGTCAACGCCCGGCTCGAGAAGAAGCTGACGAAGGCGTTCACCCAGTGCCGGGCGTTCCAGGAGGCCACGAAGCGGACCGACGGCGCCACGTCGATGCGCGAGGCCGCCTTCGCCCTCGCCGTCGAGCGGGTGGTGGAGGCCGCCCAGCTGCGCGGCTACCTGTAGCCGCCGAGGCCGTTCGGCCCCGGTCCCACCGGGGTGGAAGGGCCGTGGTCAGGCCGGGCGGAGGAAGCCGACGGCGTCCTTGGCCTGCTCGAGCTTCGGCTGGGCGATCGCGCGGGCGCGGTCGGCGCCGTCCTTGAGCAGCCGCATGACCTCGCCGGGGTCGGCCGCCAGCTCGGCGTGGCGCTCCTGGATGGGGCGCACCATCTCCACGACGGCGTCGGCGACGGCGGTCTTGAACGCGCCGTAGCCGCCCTCGGCGTACTCGGCGACGAGGTCCTCGACCGGACGACCGGATGCGACGGAGAAGATCTCGAGGAGGTTGCTGATCCCGGGCTTGTCCTCCCGGTCGAACCGGACCTCGGTCCCGCTGTCCGTGACGGCCGACCGGATCTGCTTCGCGATGCGCTTCGGGTCGGCGAGGACCTGCACCGTGCCCTTCGGCGAGTCGACCGACTTCGACATCTTCGCGGTCGGGTTCTGCAGGTCCATCACCCGGGCGGCGGCCGGCGGGTGGATGGCCTTCGGCAGGATGAACACGTCCTGCCCGAACCGATGGTTGAACCGACCGGCGATGTCGCGGGCGAGCTCGATGTGGTGGCGCTGGTCCTCGCCGACCGGGACCTCGTCCGCGTCGTACAGGACGATGTCGGCGGTCTGCAGCACCGGGTAGTCGAACAGCCCGGCCGTGGGATTGCCCTCCTCGGACTTCTCCCGGAACTGGGGCTGCTTGTTCAGCTCGCCGAAGCCGGTGACGCAGTTGAACAGCCACGTGCACTCGGCGTGGACGTCACCGACGTGCGACTGGACGAACAGGATCGAGCGCGCCGGATCGATGCCGACGGCGAGCAGGGACGTGGCCGTGTCGAGCGTGCGCTGGCGCAGCTCGCCCGGGTCATGGCCCTTTGGCGTGGTGATCGCGTGCATGTCCACGATGCAGTACACGCAGTCGTGGGTGTCCTGCATCCGGACCCAGTTGACGAGCGCCCCGAGGTAGTTGCCGAGGTGCAGGTCACCGGAGGGCTGGATGCCCGAGAACACGCGGGGCACAGGACGTCTCGCTGGTCGGGGGCGGTCGGGCCGCACATGCAACCACAGCGCGCACGTCGTGGCGCACGCGGCAGTGCGCTCGGTGCCCGAAATCGCCGGGACGACGTACCCTGAAGGGTTGGCACCAACACGCCAAGGGAGGTGGTGCCGTGTACACCTTCGCGATCCTCATCGTGCTCTCCGCGGTGGTCTGGAAGGTCACGGACCTGATCGTTCCCGACCATCGGAACCGCATGCTCGGCACCTTCGTCGCGCTCGTGCTGGGCGTGGCGGCCGCCGAGGCCCTGCAGTGGAACCTGTTCGAGGCCTGGGGCCAGGACATCTCGGCCGGCTGGCTCGGCGTGGTGTTCGCTGGCCTGGGCATCGGCGCCGGCGCCGGGATGATGCAGTCCATCGCCCGCATGGTGGACGCGTTGCTGGACGCCGAGGAGGCGGTCGTCCACTCGATGGAGGAGCGCCGCGCCGCGGCCTGAGCATCGCCGCACAGACACGACGACGCCCGGGCATCGCGGCCCGGGCGTCGTCCGTCTGCCGTGGCGTCAGAGCATGCTGCTGACGGCCTCGCGCTCCTCGGTGAGCTCCTCGACCGAACGGTCGAGCTTGGCCCGGGCGCCGTCGGAGAGCTCGACGTCCTGGACGATCTCGTAGCCGCCGTTGCCGTCGGTGCGGACGGGGAACCCGGAGATGAGGCCCTCCGGGACGCCGTACGAGCCGTCGGACGGGACGGCCATCGACACCCACTGGCCCTCCGGGGTCGGCGTCCCGCCGCACCAGTCGCGGACGTGGTCGATCAGCGCGTTGGCCGCCGACGCGGCCGAGGACGCGCCGCGGGCGTCGATGATGGCCTTGCCGCGCTGCTGGACGGTCGGGATGAACTCGTCCTCGAACCAGGCGGCGTCACCGATCACCTCGGTGGCGGGCTTGCCGCCGATGAGGGCGTTCTCGTAGTCGGGGACCATCGTCGGCGAGTGGTTGCCCCAGATGGTGAGGTTGGTGACGTCGCTGACTGGGACGCCGGCCTTCTGCGCGAGCTGGGTGAGCGCCCGGTTCTGGTCGAGGCGGACCATCGCGGTGAAGCGGTTGGCCGGCACGCCGTCGGCGTTGGCGGCGGCGATCAGGGCGTTGGTGTTCGCGGGGTTGCCGACCACGGCGACCTTGACGTCGTCGGCGGCGTTGCCGGCGATGGCCTTGCCCTGGGTGTTGAAGATCGCGCCGTTGTCCTTCAGCAGGTCGGCGCGCTCCATGCCCGGACCGCGCGGCTTGGCGCCGACGAGGCAGGCGACGTTCACACCCGTGAAA
>CAZDIF010000169.1:0-5848 GCA_964505365.1 uncultured Actinomycetota bacterium | reverse complement strand
CGGCGCCGCGCTCCGCGAGGTCACCGACGGGCCGGCCGAACGCTCCGCCTGACGCCCCCTACAGGAGCGGTTCGGGGTCCGTGGTGAAGCGCGGGCTGAGGTGGGCGGTGTCGTTCCACGACCGCACGATCCAGCGGTCGCCGTCCACGACCAGGTGGCAGATCGCCGCGTTGTCCGTGCCGATGAAGGCGAACGGGAGGGACTGGGTCGCGAGGTGCATCACCTTGCCGATGACCCCGCCGTGCACGAACGCCACGATGGTCTGGTCGGGATGGCGCTCGGCGATCCCGCCGATGGCGCCCCGGATGCGGTCCGAGAACGCCTCGTCGGATTCGGCCCCCGGGATGACGTCCCACCGCTGCTGCTCCCACACCTGCTTCAGGACCGGGTCGCCCTCGGCGGCCCGCTGGCGGAAGGCGCCGCCCTCCAGCTCGCCGAGGAACACCTCCCGCAGGTCGGGCTCGACCACCGGGTCGACCCCGAGGTGGTCCAGCAGTGGCTGGGCCGTCTCGCGGGTGCGTCGCAGCGGCGTCACGTAGACCGCGGCGAACTCCTCGCCGGAGGCCACCAGCCGGTCGCAGACCTTCTGGGCCTGCTCCGCGCCGTCGGGGTGCAGCTCGGGGTCGCTGTGGCCCTCGAGCAGCGGGAACTCGACCCCGACACGGGCGGGGGCGGACTCGCCGTGGCGCACGAGGATCAGCTCGCACGCGCCCGGCGGGCGGCGGAAGCGGTACTGGCGGTACTCACGACGTTCGGACATGCCGGGGACGGTAGGCGGCGTCCCACGGCGCACGCGACACCCGTAGAGTGCTCGATCGTTGGGCGGGGAGCAGCGAGAGAGGGCGCCCATGGGCGGGATCCACCGAGAACCGATGACGAGGCGGACACTGCTGGCCCGCATGGCCGCGTTGTCGGCGGCCGCCTGGGCGTCGCCGCTGTGGGTGCCGGACGCGGCACGGTCGTGGGCGCAGACGGCCGGGTCGGTGGCGCACCCCGAGGGCACGACGATCGAGCGCACGATCACGACGGTCGGCGACGGGCCCTACTTCCGCCTCGGGTTCGGGCCCGGGTGGCCGGTGGTCACCCGCGAGGACCTCGCCGAGGCGACGCCGGGTCGCGAGGGCCGCCGCGAACCGATCGTGGCCTTCCTCCACGTGACGGACTTCCAGCTCGTCGACGCCCAGTCGCCCGCACGGGTGGAGTTCTTCGACCGCTATGCGGACGAGCCGTCGCCGGCCCCCATCGGGGCGGCCCAGCGGCCGCAGGAGCCGTTCATCGCCCACGTCGTGGAGGCCCTGGTCCGCCAGTTCCGCAGCGTGGGACGGGCGCCGGTGACGGGCGCGAACGTGGCGTTCACCATCTCCACGGGCGACAACCTCGACAACGCCCAGCTCAACGAGATGCGCTGGTTCGCCACGCTGATGAACGGCGGCTCGTTCGCCGCCAACTCCGGGGCCGCGGACGCGTTCGAGGGCGTCATGGGCTTCGACGACCCGCTGTACTACGACGACCACTACTGGCACCCCGAGGACGTCACGGGGCTCGTGTCAGCCGACCGCTACAAGTCGGTGCACGGGTTCCCCAGCTACCCCGGCCTGCTGGCGGCGGCGATCCAGGACTTCGAGGCGGTCGGGCTGCCGCACCGGTGGTACTCGGTGTACGGCAACCACGACTACCTCGTGCAGGGCAACGTCCAGCGCAACGACCTGTTCGACCAGATCGCGATGGGCCCGTCCAAGGTGCTGGCGCCCCCGCCCGGGATGTCGTACAGCGACCTGCTCAACGGCCTGGAGGCCCAGGACCCGGTCGTCGCTGCCCAGTTCTCCTCGTCCCCGGCGCGCCCGGTGACCCCGGACGAGGAGCGCCACCTCATGCATCCGTCGGAGTACATCCAGGCGCACCTCGACGCGGCTGGTCCGTTCGGGCCCGCCGGCCACGGCTTCACCGAGGACAACCTCGAGGGGCCCACGTTCCACTACACCTTCCAGATCGCGGACGGGGTCCGCGGGATCGTCCTGGACACCACCTCCCCGGTGACCTCCGAGGGCTCGATCGGGCAGGCCCAGCTGCAATGGCTCGAGCAGCGGCTGGTCGAGGTGCACTCCCGCTACCACGAGGCGGGCGGCACCGAGGCCACGACCGACAACACCGACCAGCTCGTGGTCCTCTTCAGCCACCACCGGCCCGCCAGCATGGAGCCCATCCAGGGCCCCGGCAGCGACGGCAGCATCGAGCAGCGGCACGGCTCGGACGCACTGCTGGAGCTGCTGCACCGGTTCCCCAACGTCGTGCTCTGGGTCAACGGCCACAGCCACTTCAACCGCATCATCGCCCACCCCGACCCGGCCGGGCGGACCGGCGGGTTCTGGGACCTCACCACGTCGGCGCAGATCGACCCGCCGCAGCAGGCCCGCATCCTCGAGCTGGTGGACAACCGCGACGGGACCCTGTCCATCTTCACGACCCTGATCGACCATGCCGGTGGGCCGGACACCGCCGTGGGCGCCTACGACGTGCTCGGCGTCGCCGGGATCGCCCGCGAGGTCGCCTACAACGACCCGCAGGCCGGGCTGGCCAGCAAGATCGGCGAGCCGACCGACCTCAACACCGAGCTGCTCGTCACGGCGCCGTTCGACCTGCGAGGCACCGGACGGGCGAACGCCGGACGGCGGTCCAGGGACGAGCCGCAACGCCAGCCGGGTGGCCCCGCACTGCCGGCGACCGGTGCCGGCCTCGGGGTCGCCGCGGCGGCCACGGCCCTGGCCGGTACGGTCGCGTGGCGCGAACGCGGCCGTCGGAGCGACTGAATGCCCGTCCACCTGCCGGAGCCCGACGAGGTCGTCGAGGCCGGCGAGGCACTGGCCGCGCACGTCCGTCGCACCCCGGTGCTGACGATGGAGGCCGGCACGCTCGCGCCCGCCCCGGTCGTGTGCAAGCTGGAGCAGCTGCAGGTCACCGGGACCTTCAAGGCGCGTGGCGCCTTCGCGACCGTGCTGGCCGCCGACCACGACGAGGTCGCGCTGGCCTCCGGTGGCAACGCCGGGGCCGCCTATGCCCACGCGGCCACCATGCTCGGGCGTCGCGCCACCGTCTTCGTGTCGTCGCTGGCGCCGACGGCCAAGATCGACCGCCTGCGGGCCTACGGCGCCGACGTCCGCGTGGTCGACGGCGACTACGCCGAGGCGGCCCGCGCGTGCGAGCAGTACCTGCGCGAGCACGACGTCGAGCCCGGTCATGCCTACGACCGCCGGGAGATGCTCGTCGGCTCGGCCACCCTGGCCCGCGAACTGGAGGGTCAGGTGGAGCTCGACACCCTGCTCGTGGCGGTGGGCGGCGGCGGGCTGATCGGCGGCATCGCCAGCTGGTACCGGGGCCGCACCCGGGTGGTGGCCGTCGAGACCCACGGCACCCCGACCCTGCACGCCGCCGTCGAGGCCGGTGCACCGGTGGACGTGGAGGTCTCCGGCGTGGCGGCGTCGGCGCTGGGTGCCGGGCGCATCGGCGAGCACGCCTGGGCGGCGCGCGACTGGATCATCGGACCGGTGCTGGTCGACGACGACGCCGTGGTGGACGCCCAGCGGTCGCTGTGGGAGCACGCCCGGCTGGTCACCGAGCCCGGGGGAGCGGTGTCCCTCGCCGCCCTGCAGTCGGGCGCCTACCGGCCCGGCCCGGACGAACGCGTCGGGGTGCTGCTCTGCGGCGCCAACGCCGACCCGGCGTCGGTCGGCGGGTGAGGTCCCGGCGGGTCAGCTGATCGGGAACTGCTCCGGCACGGTGATCGGCCGCGGGTAGCTCGCGGCGGCGCGCGCGGCGATCGGCTGCAGCAGCTCCCACAGTCGGCGGGTGGTGTCGGGCCCCAGTGCCTCCCACGGGGCGGCCGCCGCCTCGTCGGTGAGGTCCTCCAGTCCCTGCCGGTAGGCCAGCCCGTCCTCGGTGAGCCCGTCGTCGTCCATGAGCCCGTCGGCCGCCAGCCGGTCGTGGGCGGCCTCCCATGCGGCGTCGTCCCACCCCCGCGTGGCCTGCAGGAAGCGCCGGCGCGGGCCCTCGGGCCAGCTGGCGTACAGCACCAGTGCCTCCACCGGGGTGAGGCACTCGCCGACCAGCAGCGCCACGTGGCCGTCGCCGCGGTGCTCCCGCAGGGTCGTCACCGCCTGCCAGAGGTCCGCCAGCGGCTGGCCCGACGGTGGGACGGCGCTGTTGCCGGCGGCCAGCGGCCGCCCCGCCATCGGTGCCGCCTCGACCGCCTGACCGGCGAGGTCGGTGGCCTCCTCGACGCCGTCGGTGGGGACCTCCAGCTCCTCGAACATGGCCTGGACGCCCTGGGCCCGGATGGCCAGGACCTGGGCCGGCGACGCCACCTCCCACGCCTGCGGCACCCCGAGGGCGACCTGCGCGGGGCTGAAGTTGAAGAACGCCGCCGCCACAACCTCCGGCCCGACGAACCCGAGCGGGGCACTGCGGCCGCCGAAGTAGCCGTGGGTCAGGGGCTCGAGGCCGGCCTCCTCCCAGGCCTTCATCATCCGCGGGTGGAAGTAGGCGATGGAGTTGATCGGCTCGATCACCTGGTGCATCGCGGCGGCGAGGTGGGTGGCGTCGGCCACGGTGGCTCCGGATGTCGGTGGGACGTGGCAGGCTAGGGGGACCAGAACGTCGACAGGATCGCCATGGCCCTCGCTCGCTGGAAGGACCTCTGCCTCGACGCCACCGACGCGCACCGGCTGGCCGACTTCTGGGGTGCCGTGCTGGGGTTGTCGGTGGAGCACCAGGACCATGGCGACGGCGTGCTGCGCGGCGACCGGCCGGAGGAGACGATCTGGGTCAACGCCGTCCCCGAATCGAAGGCGGTCAAGCACCGCGTCCACCTCGACGTCGAGGCCGCCTCCATCGACCCGATCGTGGCCCTCGGTGCGACGGTCCTGCTGCCCGCCAGCGAGTCCGGCTTCCCGTGGACGGTCATGGCCGACCCGGAGGGCGGCGAGTTCTGCGTGTTCGTCCGTGACGACCACCCCGAGGACCCACCGGCGTCGCGCTACGAACTGGTGGTGGACACGACGGACGCCGAGAGCGCCCAGGACCAAGCGAGGTGGTGGGCTGCCGTCCTCGGCGGCCGGGTCGTCGACGACGACCGGGGGTTCTCGTGGATCCTCGACGTGCCGGGGCTGCCGTTCGACTCCATCGACCTCATCCCGGTGCCCGAGGGCAAGCTCGCCAAGAACCGCGTCCACTGGGACATCACCTGCGACGACCTGCCGGCCCTGCTCGAGCACGGTGCCACGGTCCTGACCCGACCGACGGCGCAGGCCCGCTGGCACGTGTGCGCCGACCCCGAGGGCAACGAGTTCTGCGTGTTCGCCCCGGGCGACTGACACCGCGGGGGAGGTGGTAGGGGTCGCTACGCTCGGGAGCCGCCGCGTGGCGGGGCACCTGCAGCTCCCGCGCCGCGTCCCCCGCGATCGATCTCGAGTGTGCGATGACCGAGCTGTCGAAGACGTACGAGCCGAAGGGCACCGAGGCCGAGCTGTACGCCGACTGGGTCGAGGCGGGGCTGTTCCACGCCGAGCCCGACGACGACGGCGAGCCGTTCGCGATCGTCATCCCGCCACCCAACGTCACCGGCGCCCTGCACATCGGCCACGCCCTGACCAACGCGATCGAGGACGTGATGATCCGCCACGCGCGGATGGTCGGCAAGAACGCCGTGTGGGTCCCCGGGATGGACCACGCCGGCATCGCCACCCAGAACGTCGTCGAGCGGGAGCTCGCCGAGGAGGGCCTCACCCGCCACGACCTCGGGCGCGAGGCGTTCGTCGAGCGGGTGTGGCAGTGGAAGGAGCAGTACGGCGGGGTC
>CAZDIF010000168.1:0-5868 GCA_964505365.1 uncultured Actinomycetota bacterium | reverse complement strand
GCGTGCGACGTGCCGTCGGGCGTGTCGTCGGACACCGGCGCGGCGCCCGGCGACGCCGTGCGGGCCGACGTGACCGTGACGATGGGGGGGCTCAAGCGCGGCCTGGTGCTGCACCCGGGCGCTGCCCACGCCGGCCGGGTGGTGGTCGGCGACCTCGGGCCCCGGCACCGGGTGCCCGAGACCGGCGACGACGGGTGCACCTGGACGGCGCTCACCGCCGCCGGGGCGCGGCCACCGCGGCTGGACCCGGCGGCGGACAAGCGCGACCGCGGGACCGTGCTGCTGGTGGCCGGCTCCGTCGGGGCCGCCGGGGCCGCCATCCTCATGACCCGCGGGGCCCTGTGGTCCGGCGCGGGGCTCACGACCCTGGCCACACCCGCCCACGTCCAGCGGGTCATCGCCCCGGTCGTCCCGTCGGCGATGACGCGGCCGCTGCGGCACAGCAACCAGCACGTCGGGGTGGACGCCGTCGACCAGCTCGACGACGTGGACGGGTTCGACGCCGTGGCCGCCGGCCCCGGGCTCGGGCCCGTGGACGGCACCCGGGCCGTGGTCGACCACCTGCGGCGCACCGCCCGCCGGCTGGTGCTGGACGCCGACGCCATCAACGTGTTCCGCGACGACCCGCAGGTGCTGGCCGAGCACGCCGGGGCGCTGGTGCTGACCCCGCACGCCCGCGAGCTGGCGCGGCTCGGCGGCGGAGACGACGGTGACGACGCGTGGGAACACCGTGTCGAGCGCGTGCCGCAGCTGGCCGCCGAGCTCGACGCCACCATCGTGGCCAAGGGCCCCGGCACGATCGTGGCGGACCCCGACGGCCGGTGCGTGGTCGTGCCCGTGGGCGGGGCCGAGCTCGGCACGGGCGGCACCGGCGACGTGCTGGCCGGCATGGTCGCCGCGGCGATCGCGCCCGTGCCCGCCGACGACCGGGCGGCCATCACCGACGCCGTCGCCCGGACGGTGTTCCTCCACGGGTTCGCCGCCGCGTGGCTGGCCGCGGGCCGACCACCGGCGTCGGCGATGGTCGGTGACACCGCCCCGCCGACCGTGGCAGGCTTCGGCCCGTCGTCGGCCCTGCCCGAGGCGCTGCCGCACGCGGCGCGCGTGCTCGACCGGCTGGCCGCCGACGCCCCCGCCTGGCCGCTGGGAGCCACCCGATGACCACCGCCCGCCCGCCCGTGCGGCCGACCCGGCTCGAGGTCGACCTCGGCGCGATCCGGCACAACGTCCGCGTGCTGGCCGCCGCGGCCGGTGACGCGACGACGTGTGCCGTGGTCAAGGCCGACGGGTACGGCCACGGGGCGGTCCCCGTCGCCCGGGCGGCGCTGGAGGCCGGCGCCACGTGGCTGGCCGTGGCGCTCGTCGAGGAGGGCGAGGTGCTGCGCGACGCCGGGATCGACGCGCCCGTGCTGCTGCTGTCCGAGCCGCCGCCCGCCGCCATCACCCGGATGCTCGACGCCGACCTCGTCCCCACCGTCTACACGGTCGACTTCGGCGGTGCGCTGGACGCGGCCGCCGCCGACCGCGGACGGGCGGCCCCGGCCCACCTCGGCGTGGACACCGGCATGGGCCGGGTGGGGGCCTGGGGCGACCAGCTCGAGGCCCTGCTGGAGGCCGCCGTCGGCTGGTGGCACGTGGACGTGGAGGGGCTGTGGACCCACCTCGCCCGCGCGGACGAACCCGACGTGCCGACGACGGACGAGCAGCTCGCCCGGTTCGCCAAGGTGCGCGAGCGCGTCACCGCCGCCGGTCTGCACCCCCGCGTGGTGCACGCCGCGAACTCCGCGGCGACGCTGGTCCACCCGGCCGCCGCGCTCGACCTCGTCCGCTGCGGCATCGCGATGTACGGCCTGTCGCCCGCGCCCGACATGCCGGCGTCGGGCCACGACCTGCGACAGGCCCTGCGGCTGGTCACCGAGGTGGCGTTCGCCAAGTGGGTGCCCGCCGGCACGCCGCTGTCGTACGGGCACACGTGGGCGGCGCCGTCGGACGGCTGGGTGGCGACCCTGCCGATCGGCTACGCCGACGGGGTGCCGCGGCTGGTCAGCAACGTCGTGGAGGCGCTGCACGACGGTCGGCGGCGGCCCGTCGTGGGCCGGGTCACGATGGACCAGTCGATGCTGTGGTGCGGCGAGGAGGAGCCGCACGTCGGCGACGAGGTGGTGCTGCTCGGCACGCAGGGGGGCGAGCACGTCTCCGTCGACGAGTGGGCCGCCGCCGTCGGGACGATCAGCTACGAGATCGCGTGCGGGATCTCCGCCCGCGTCCCCCGTGTCGTGCACGGGGAGTGAGGAGCAGGCGTGGCGCTGGGGTTCGACGACGTGGCGGTGGGGGTGTGGACCTCGCCGTCCGGGCCGTCCGGGTGCACCGTGGTGCTGCCACCGGAGGGCACGACCGGGGCGATCGCCGTGCGCGGCCAGGCGCCCGGCACGCGTGAGGCGGCCGCCCTGTCCCCGAACGGCAAGGTGACCAGCTGCCACGGCGTCATGCTCTCCGGCGGGTCGGCGTTCGGGCTGGCCGCCGCCGACGGGGTCATGCGATGGCTGGAGGCCCGCGGGATCGGCTACCCGCTGCCGACCGGCGTGGTCCCGATCGTCGGCGGGGCGATCGTGCTGGACCGCGGTGCCACGAACCCCGACGTGCGCCCCGACGCCGCGGCCGGATGGTCCGCCTGCGCGGCGGCCTCGGCCGCCGACCCGCGCGAGGGCTCGGTCGGGGTCGGCGCCGGCGTCACGGTCGCCAAGGTCGGCGGCATCGGGCACGCCTGGCGGTCCGGCCAGGGCGTGGCCGTCCGGCGCGAGGGCGAGGTCGTCGTCGGCGCGCTGGTGGTCAACAACGCCGTCGGCGAGGTGGTCGGCGACGACGGCCGGGTGCTCGTGGGTACCCGCGCCCCGGTGGGGACCTCGCGCTTCCCCGCCGATCCGTCGGCCCTGTTCCGGGGGATGGAGCTGCCGACGCCGCCGGGCGCGGGGCCCACGGCGAACACCGTCATCGGGTGCGTGGTCACCAACGCCGACCTCGACAAGCGCGACACCCACCGGGTCGCCGACCTCGCCCACGACGGCATTGCACGGGCGGTGCGGCCGGCCCACACGACGATGGACGGCGACGCCCTGTTCGCGCTGTCGCTGGGCCGGGTCACGACCACCCTCGACCTCGTGGCCCACCTCGCCACCGAGGCGGTTGCCGAGGCCGCCCGCCGCGGGCCGCTGGCGGCCCGTTCCGACGAGGAGCTCCCGGGCCACGCGGACGCGCGCTGAGCGCGCGAACGGGGTGGTCGCGGGGCAGGTACGCTGCGCGACGCCGCGACCTGGGGCCGGACCGCGCGCACGTCATCCCCGGCCCTTCGAGGAGGTGCCTCGTGCCCCATCCCGACGCGACCACACACGGGCTCGACACCAACCCGTTCCACTTGCGTCCCGCCGACGTCCGCTCGTGGCGCGAGCTCGAGCGCACGGCCGCCGCGTGCACGCTGTGCCGCCTGTGCGACGACCGCACCAAGGTCGTCTTCGGCGACGGTGCGCAGGACGCCGACGTCGTCGTCATCGGCGACGCGCCCGGCCGCACCGAGGACCTGCTCGGCAAGCCGTTCGTCGGTGCCGCCGGCAACCTGCTGGACAACCTGCTGCTCGACGCGGGCTTCGACCGCGAGCGCGTCTACGTGACGACGGTGGTCAAGTGCCACCCGCGCGGTGAGGTCCCGGACCAGGAGGTCGTCGACGCCTGCGCCCCGTACCTCGTCGAGCAGCTCGCCCACATCCGCCCGAAGGTCATCGTGACGCTCGGGCCGGTCGCCACCGGGCTGGTGCTGCAGCGCCCCGTGCCGCTGGACAAGGCGGCGGGCTTTCGCTTCGACGTCTACGACGGCGTGACGCTCGTCCCGACGCACCACCCCGCGACCGTCATCAAGGGCAACCAGACCATCGTCGCGTCGATCCGCCGTGACCTCATGACCGCCCGTGCGGTGCTCGAGGGCCGGCTGTCCACCGGCGCCGAGGCCATGGCCGAGCTGCGCGCCCGTGCCGAGGATGCCGGCCTCGTCGACCATGCCGAGGAAGCAACCGCGTGAACAGGTCCGTGCCGAAGGGCATGACCCTGCGGACCGACGACGCCGACCAGACCCGCGCCGTCGGCGCCGCGCTGGCCCCCCACCTGCGCGCCGGCGACGTCCTGGCGCTGTCCGGCGAGCTGGGCGCCGGCAAGACCTGCCTCGTGCAGGGCCTGGCCGCCGGACTGGACGTCGACGCGCGGGTGGTGTCGCCCACGTTCATGCTGGTGCGCACCTACGCCGGCCGGCTGCCGCTGGTGCACGCCGACGTCTACCGGCTCGACCGGCTGCAGGAGGTCTGGGACCTCGGCGACGAGGTGTTCGCGCCGGACGCCGTGACCGTCGTCGAGTGGGGCGACGCGATCGCCACGGCCCTGCCGGCCGACCACCTCGAGGTCGAGATCGTCGTCGCCGACGGCGCCGACCCGTCCCGCACCGACCGCCGGCTGGCGCTGCGCCCCCACGGGCGCTGGTCCGAGCGGCTCGCCGACGTCGCCGGTGGTGTCGACCGCTGGCTGGCCACCACCGACGAGGGCTGACGCGTGCTGATCCTCGCGATCGAGTCGTCCACCGAGCGGTCCTCGGTGGCGCTGGTGTCCCACGAGGGCGTCGTCGCCGACGCCGGGCTCGGGGTGCCGCGCCGCCACGGGGAGTTCCTCGCCCCGGCGATCCGGTTCTGCCTCGACCAGGCCGGCCGTGGCGTCGACCACGTCACCGGCGTCGCGGTCGGCGTCGGCCCCGGCCTCTACACGGGGCTGCGGGTCGGCATGGCGACCGCCCAGGCGTTCGCGATGGCCCGGTCCCTGCCGATGGTCGGACTGTCGGGCCTCGACGTGCTGGCGATGTCGGTCCGGCACGTGCGCCGGCACGTGGTGGTGGCGCTGGACGCCCGCCGCGGCGAGGTGTTCTGGGCGCGCTACCGCACCGCCCCGGGCGGCGTCCAGCGCGAGGGCGACCTGCACGTGTCCGGCCCGGACGAACTCGCCGCGGAGATCGAGGCGATCGGCGAGGAGGTGCTCGTCGTCGGTGACGGCGGCGTGCGGTACCGCGACCGGCTGGACGGGCTCGACGACGTCGAGGTGGCCGCCGACGGCCGGCCGTTCCCGGACGCCGCCGACCTCGGCGCCCTGGCGGTGCCGCGGTTCGTCCGCGAGGAGACCCAGCGGCCCGGCACCCTCGCCCCGCTCTACCTGCGCCAGGCCGACGCCCGCATCGGCTGGCAGCAGCGCGGCCGGCTGCAGGGAGGGACGCGGTGACGACCGTGGCCAGCGACCCGTACGTCGTCGAGGTGGCCGACCGGTCCGACCTCGACGGGATGGTGGCCGTCGAGGGCCTGGGCGAGTCGACCCGCCGGCTGCTGCCCCACGACGTGGACCGCAGGGACCGGTGGGTCCGGGTCGCCCGCCACGCCACGTCGGGGCGCGTCGTGGGCGTGGCCATCATGGCCGTCGAGGCCGGCGACGCGCACCTGCTGGACCTCGCCGTCGTCGCCGACCACCGCCGTCGCGGGGTCGCACGCGCGCTCGTCGACGCGCTGCGCCGGCTGGCCCACGACGAGCTCGGCGTCACGGCCATGACGCTGGAGGTGCGACGCAGCAACGCCGCCGCACGGGAGCTGTACGGTCGGCTGGGCTTCACCGAGGCGGGCGAGCGTCCCGACTACTACCCGGACGGTGGTCCCGGCGGTGGGCGCGAGCCGGCCGTCATCATGTGGGACCACGACCTCACCCGTACGACCCGCTGACGAGGAGGCACCGGTGCTGGTGCTCGGCATCGAGACGTCCTGCGACGAGACCGCCGTCGGTGTCGTCGAGGACCGC
>CAZDIF010000167.1:0-5881 GCA_964505365.1 uncultured Actinomycetota bacterium | reverse complement strand
CACCGCCGCCGGCTGGCTGCTGCTGGGCGCGTACGCGTTCCACCGCGGCGACCGGGCGGCCCGGCGCGACGGCACCCTCGGCCGTTACTAGCGGGTCGTGGGGAGCCCCGTCAGCGGTCGGCCACCGTCGACCCTCGCGAGGTGTTCGTCGCCCTCGCGGCGGCTTCGGTCCCTCCCTGACCTCGCTGCTCGCCCATCGCATCGACGTGGCCTTCGTCGCAGCACGGGTTCGGGGACCCCCGGTCCCCGAGGAGCTGACGCGCCAGCTCGTCCGCTTCGAGCCGCTCGGGCTCCTGTTGCTCGACGACCACCCCCTGGCCATCCCGGACGTCGATCCCGGTGGCAGCGATCGCGGAGCTCACGATCAACACAGCGCTGGCAACAGGGCCGCACCGGAGCGGGTCGAACTCGGCGAGCAGCTGGTCACCGGGTTCGGCGGGACGGTCGCACCCGCCCACCACCCCGGCGTGGAGCGCGTCGCCGGCGCACCACCCAAGGAGGCAGGCAAGCACATGCGCCTCACCGGAGTTGCCGGGGACAGCTCACGCTCGCTCGAGGACCTCCTTGAGGGTGGCGACGAACCTGTCGTTGCGCTTCGTGACCGAGCCGATCATCACCTTCGTCATCCAGCCCATGAACCCGGCTGCCTCGAGGTCGACGTGCCGCGTGAACTGCACGCCGCCCTCGACGGGCGTGATGGTCCGGATGTCGGTGGGATGGAGCTTCCCCATGTCACCGCCCCTCAGGACGACCCTGTGGGGAGCCTCGTAGGTGATGATCTCCTCGGTGCCGGACACCCTGGCCTTCACGTCGAAGACGGTGCCCTCCCCCAGTTGGCCGTTGCCCTCGATGACGGTTGCCGACTTCACGTCGAGGTGCCAGTATGGGTCGTTGCGGACGTCGGCGACGTACGCGAACACCTCCTCGGCGGGTCTGGCGATGAATGTCGTGCTCTCCCAGCTGATCATCGTTCTCTCCCTGTCGGTGAGGTGCCTCAGCGGTCGGCGGTGGTGCGCGTGAAGCCCGCGAGGTGTCCAGTCACGACATGGGCGCTCGGGTCGTACTCCCGGATGGTGTCGACGATGTCGGACCCCGCACCCCCGTAGACGTGGGTACTCACCGGCTCACCGAGGTAGTCCGTCAACGCCGCCTGGATGTGGTCGGCCGACAACCTCATGTGGAACTGCATCGACTCGGGGTCGCGGTGGACCTGGACGATGGAGACGATCCCGGCATCCTCGTCGGTAAAGACGTGGAAGGCGACCAGCCGAGGCTCGTTCGCCTCGATGAACTCGGCGTGCTCGCTGAGCTTCTTGCGAGCGTCCTCGAAACGCCCCTCGCGGACCTCATACGAGCCCATGAAGATGAATGGTGCGGACATGGTGGATCACTCCTTCAGTGGCCTTCGACCACTTCGTAGATGTCGGATGCGACGAGCGTCTCCGAGTCCACTAGGACTTCGCTAGGGGCCACACCACGCGCCGTGTAGGGTCGAGCCGTGGGCAAGCAGGGTGGCGAGCCAGCCGAACTCGACGTTCGCCTCCTCGGGCCGATCGAGGTGCTGCGAGGGGGCCGACCCGTCGAACTCCCGGGTGGCCGGGCGCGGAGCCTGCTGGTGATCCTTGCGCTGGGTGGCAATCAGGCTTTTCCCGCAGATCGGCTGATCGACGAGCTCTGGGGTGAGGACCCACCGGCAACCGCGAGGACCCTGCTGCAGGGCTTCGTCTCGAGGCTCCGCAAGGTGCTGGGGACGGCG
The DNA here is from genome assembly GCA_964505365.1 of uncultured Actinomycetota bacterium. Classification (GTDB taxonomy): domain Bacteria; phylum Actinomycetota; class Nitriliruptoria; order Nitriliruptorales; family Nitriliruptoraceae; genus CAWCLK01. Next base: position 4,125 of record CAZDIF010000167.1, on the reverse strand, counting down.
GCCATCGAGACCACCGGCAACGGCTACCGACTCGCCGTGGACGAGTCGGACGTCGACGCCAATCGGTTCCGCGACCTCGTGGCCGAGTCCCGCGACCTCGATGGCCCCGCCCGCGAGGACCGGCTCGGAGAGGCCTTGGCCCTGTGGCGTGGGCCAGCCCTGGCAGACGTGGCCTATGAGCCGTTCGCACAACGGATCATCACGGCCCTCGACGACCACCGTCTCACTGCTCGCGAGGAGCTGGCCGAGGCCCGTCTCGCCCTCGGCAGGCATGCGGAACTCGTCGGTGAGCTCGAGGAACTCGCCGTCCAGCACCCCTATCGGGAGCAGCTCCGGGAGTTGCTGGCGCTGGCGCTGTACCGAGCCGGCCGGCAGGCGGAGGCGCTGGAGGCACTCCGGCGGGCCCGTGCGACGCTGGTCGAGGAACTTGGACTCGAACCCGCACCCGGGCTGCGAGCGCTCGAGAAGCGCATCCTCGAGCAGGATCCGTCGCTGGACGCACCGTCGTCGACCACCGGGCGAGGGCAGGCCGGCGCCGAGTCGTGGATCCCCCAGGAGCGCAGGACCGTGACCGTCCTGTTCGTGGAGGCAACGCCGGTGGGGGGCGACCTCGACCCGGAATCGAGCTACGACGCGACGCGGACTGCCCTGGACGCGGTCGCCGAGGCGCTCCGCAGCCACGGCGGCCGGGTCCAGGAGTCGCCGGGCGGTGTCGTGGTCGGGTGGTTCGGCCTGCCGAGCTCGCACGATGACGACCCGCTTCGTGCCGCTCGGGCGGCACGCGACGCTCGGGACGCTGTCGAGGCCCTGCCCGACCCATCGTGCGAGTTCCGGGCGGGACTCGAGACCGGCGAGGTCGTGGCCAGCGTCGCGGACGCCGGCTCGGCCACAGGCCCTGTCACGACGACCGCAGCCCGGCTCCAGCAGGGCGCCGACCCCGGCGAGGTGCTGCTCGGCCCGCGAGTCAGGAAGGCCCTGCGTGGCGTCGTGGTGGTCGAGGCCGTGCGGGGCCGGGACCTGGAGGGGTGGCGACTGCTGGGCGTGGACCCATCAGCCAGCCTCATAGCCCGGGACCTGGATGTCCGCATGGTGGGGCGAGAGGGGGAGTTGACTCGCCTGCGGACCGTCCTGTCACGGGCCGTACGCCAGCACACTGCCCATCGGATGGTCGTCATCGGCGAGGCAGGGATCGGCAAGTCGCGCCTGTCCCGGGCATTCGCCAACTCGATCGAGGACCGGGCAAGAATTGCCACCGCGGCGTGTCCCGATGCCGCAAGCGGGCAGACGTTTCGCCTCGTCCGCGACCTCCTCGTCCAGGCCGGCGGGAAGTCCACCTGGGATGCGGTCGAGGGAGTCCTCGAACGGGCCGATCCTGGCCTGGGCGGGCGGCTGGCAGGAGTCACCGGGGTCGGCGAGCTGAAGGGGTCGCCGCAGGAGTTCTTCGGAGACATGCGCCGGGCCCTGGAGGTGTTCGCGCACGATGGGCCACTGGCGCTCGTCATCGACGACGTCCACTGGGCAGACCAGACCTTCCTGGACCTGGTCGAGTACCTCACCGAGGCCCTCACGTCCCCAGTCCTGCTGCTGCTCCTCGCGCGTCCAGAACTGGTCGAGGACCATCCCACCTGGAGCAGGGATGGCAACCACGCCGACCTTCTCCACCTGGACCCGCTCGACGTCGACGCAGTGGCCGAGCTCATTCGTGACCGCGCCCCCGGCCAACTCGACCACGACGACGAGCAGCGGATCACCACGGCTGCCCAGGGAAACCCACTCTTCGCAGAACAGCTCGTGGCGGTCTGGGCGGACGGGGAAGCCGGTGCTGTCCCAGCATCGCTGCGGGGCCTGATCGCGGCGCGCATCGATCACCTGGGGCCGGCCGAACGGGACCTGCTGCGCGCCGCGGCCGTTGCCGGCGACCAACTCAGCCGCCGGTCGGTCGAGATCCTGGCCCCCGAGGCGGCCCAGCCCTTCCTGGAACGACACATCGCGACGCTGACCCGCAAGCGGCTGCTGCAGTCGTCAGGACGCACCGGCCTGGAGTTCCCGCACGGCCTCATCCGCGAGGTTGCCTACCAGAGCCTGACCAGGAAGGATCGCGGCCGGTTGCACGTCGTCCTTGGCGATTGGCTCGAGCAGGCCGTGGATGGGCCGCACCTGGACGCCGTCGTCGGCCACCACCTCGAGCAGGCGGTCGAGAACCGCAGGCTCGCGGGCCAGTCGGACGGGGAGGACACGGTCCTCCGCGCGCGGGCGGGCGAGAAACTGGCGGCCGCCGGGACATCGGCGTACATGCGACTGGACCTTCCCGGTACCGCGGACCTGCTGGGCCGGGCGCTCGCGCTGTTGCCGGACGAGCACGCCCTGCGTGTCTCCGTGGCGCAGCACCTCGCCGAGGCATCGTTGCCACTGGGTGACCACATCAGGGCGCAGGAACTCACCGGGCAGTTGGCTGCGATGCCCGGCATCAGGGAGGAGGACCGTTGGCTCGCCCGGCTCGAGAATGCTCGCAACTCGCTCATGACGTCACCGGCCGGCATGACGGACGAGGAGGCCTCCACGGTCGCCTCTGAGGCGCTCGCATTCTTCGAGGAAGGGGCGAGCCCGGGCGGGCAGGCGCAGGCCCACTTCCTGCTCGGGTGGCTTCACCAGCGCGCCGGAGATCCGGTCTGCGCCGTCGAGGCGGGTCGGCACTCCCTCGAGATCGCCCGAGACGGCGGGGCCACGCGCGAGCGCACGGCCGCGAGTTGGCTGATCACCCGGAACCTCATCGACGGACCCACGCCCGTGCCGGACTGCTTCGAAGAAATCCGTTCGCTCGTCGGCGAGGGAAGCGAGAAGAACCCGATCGTGATGTGTGGGATCGCCCGCCTGTCGACCATGGCCGGTGAGTTCGAGCAGGCCAGACGGATGCTGGAGGACGCGCGCATGATCCTGGTGGAACGGTTTCGCGTGCGCCGACTGCTCGCGTTCCATGCATGGCCGTTGGCGTTCCTCGAGACCATGACGGGCCGGGTGGACGAGGCCGAACGGGCCTACCGGAGCGCACTCGCGTCGTTCCGCGCCGCCAACGAGGGAGACCACCGTGGCGAGGTCGCCGCTCGCCTGGCCCTCCTGCTCTGCTCGATCGGTAGGAACCGGGAGGCCAGCACACTGGCCGGAGAGGCCCGAGCGGCCATCCCCGCAACCTGCGTGCCGGTTCGTGCCCTGAGCATGACCGCGACCGCGCGATCCCGTCAGGACGCAACGGAGGCATCGCTGACCATGGCCGAGGAAGCAATCGCACTCACTCCCGATTCGATGCCGAACCAGAAGGCAGACCTGCTGGCGGAACTGGCCCTTGTCCAGGCCGCCGCTGGCCGGCAGGAGCAGCACCTCTCGTCCCTTGATGCTGCCAAGGACCTCTACGCGCGCAAGGGCAACGTCGCCGCGGTACGACTCCTGCAGCGACCGTGAGGCGGGCCCTGCTGTGCGTGTTGCACGACGCCGCGCGCACAGAACGCTCGACCTGCAACGTTCTGCCCCACCCCCGCGTGTGCTGTAGGCAGACAACGAGTGCACAGGCGGGGCAATGACGGAGCGGGCCGCGAGCACCGAGGCGGCCCGTCGCAGCTTCGAGGCGTTCTGGGAGGCGGAACGGCAGGGGCTGTACGCCGCGGTCACCATGGCGCTGGGGAATGCTGACCTGGCGACCGAAGCCGTCGACGAGGCCTTCGTCCGTGCCTACACGCGGTGGGAAAAGGTCGGCGAATACGACAACCCCGCCGGCTGGATCTACCGCGTGGCGGTCAACTGGGCGCGCTCGTGGCTTCGCAGGGCGACGCGCCGTCCTCATGCGTCGTGGGAGGGCTTGGTCGGAGCAGCGCCGGTGGCCGTGGACACCTCACTGGTCTCCGCCCTCAGCGACCTGCCGCGGTCGACACGGGACGCGATCGTGCTGCGGTACTACCTCGACTGGCCGGTGACGTGGATCGCGGGCGCACTCGATGCGCCGGAGGGGACGGTCAAGAGCTGGATCAACCGGGGACTGAAGAGCCTCCGTTCGCAGCTGGAGGTGTCGTCATGAGTGTCGAGACCGACCTGGAACGTGCGCTGCACGGCGTGGCCGAGGGGCTCACCGCCCCG
>CAZDIF010000166.1:0-5893 GCA_964505365.1 uncultured Actinomycetota bacterium | reverse complement strand
CGACGCACGAGATCGACGCCACCACGGAGTTCTGGAAGAACTGCCAGATGAGGAAGGCGGCGAGGAAGAAGGCGGCGTAGTCGACGACCTCGATCCGGATCACGAGGCCGAAGACCACCGTGAACACGGCCGTCATCAGCACGGGCGTGAGCAGCGACCACAGGAACCCCAGCGCGGAGTTCTTGTAGCGGACCTTCAGCTCCTTCGCGACGAACTGGCGGAGCAGCTCGCGGGAGCGCCACAGGTCGATCAGCTTGTCGCGCAGCACCCGCACGGTGCGTGCCGGGGCCCCCGGCCGCTCGGCCGGCGTCGAGGCGGGAGGCGCGTGGCTCACGGACGGTCCGTGGGGGGCGGGGATGGGCAGCATAGGCCACCTCGGTACCCGACGATCCTGCCCGACGGGTCAGCCCGCGGGCGGCGGACGACGCTCGTCGTCGGCGACCCGTTCGCCCGCTCGGACGTGCTCGCCGTCGCCGAGGACGACGTCGCGACCGAGCACCGCACCCGCCTCGACCCGGGCGTCGAACCCGGCGATGAGCCCGTCCGCGGTCACGCCGGCGTCGAGGACGGCACCGTCGAACAGCACACTGCGGGCCGCGGTCGCCCCCGCCCCCACGCGGGCGCCGTCCCCGACGACCGTGCTCGGCCCGAGGGCGGCGCCCTCCTCCACGACCGCACCCGGCCGGACCAGCACGGGCCCGTGCAGCGCCACGCCGTCGGCCACCTGCGCGCCCGCCGCGACGCGCACGCCACCACCGCGGTCCTCGACGGCCTCGACGGTCGGCCAGCGGCACTCGGCCGACAGGGCGAGGTGGGTCCCGACGCGGTACCGGTCGGGGGTGCCGAGGTCGGCCCACACCCCGTCCCAGACGACGCCCTCGATGTGGCCGCCGTCCTCGAGGATCCCGGGGAACACCGTCCGCTCGAAGGACAGGCGCCCCTCGGGGAAGCGTGCGAGTGCCTCGGGCTCGAGCACGTAGGTGCCGGCGTTGACGCTGTCCTGCCCCGGCAGGGTCCCGGGCGCCGGCTTCTCCACGAACCGCGTGATCCGCGTCCCCTCGCCGCCGGGCTCGCTCCACCGCTCGACCACGCACACCCCGAAGGAGGAGGTGTCGTCGACGCGGGTGAGCACGAGCGTGGCGTCGGCGCCGGCCTTCTCGTGCGCCTCGGCGACGGCACGGACGTCCACGTCGGTCAGGATGTCACCGTTGAGCACGAGGAACGGACCGTCGACCCGGTCGATGGCGGAGCGCACCCCGCCGGCCGTGTCCAGCGGCTCGGGCTCGGGTACCGCCTCCACCTCGACCCCGTGGGCCGCCGCACCCGCCTTCAGCACGTCGAACGGGGCGGTGTCCTCGCCGACGACGAGGAACACCCGCCGCACCCCGGCGTCACCGAGCCGGGCGATCATGCCGGCGAGGAACGGCTCGCCGCAGAACGGCACCAGCGGCTTCGGCGTGGTGTGGGTGAGCGGCTGCAGGCGCGTGCCGCGGCCGCCGGCGACGATCATCGCATCGGTGATCACGAGGTGCTCCGTGGGCAGGTGAGGGCGGGATCTGGCAGAGGGTGGGGGTCATTCGCCGGTGCTGCTGCGCCCGGTGCGTGCGGCGACGAGCCGGTCCCAGGTGAGCACGAGCACCACCCACGCGGCGAGGCCGAGCCGGACGAACGGGTGGCCCAGGCGTCCCAGCGTGTGGTCGTGGGCGCGACGGTAGAAGCGGTCGAGGCTGCGCGCATGGGCGAGGACCAGTCGCGACCGCCGCTGTCCGGTGGACGCACCCACGGCGTGGCGCACGCGCGCCTCGGGCACGTACCGCACCCGCCAGCCGGCCGTCCGCAGGCGGTGGCCGAGGTCGACGTCCTCGACGAACATCCAGTAGCCGGGGTCGAAGCCGCCGACGTCGTCGAACGCCTCGCGCCGGACCATCATCGCGCACCCCGACACCCAGTCGACGTCGCGCTGGCGGTCGGGATCCTCGCCGCGCTGCCGGTAGCGGCGGGTCCACCGGTTGTCGGGCCACCACAGGCCGAGCAGCGCGTGGCCGGCGGCCTCGGGCAGGGTCGGGAAGCGGCGCGCCGACGCCTGCAGCCGGCCGTCCGGGTAGCGCACCTGCGGTCCGGCGACGGCGAGGTCGGGCGCGTCCCGGAACGCCGCGGCCATGGCGTCCAGCGCCCCGTCCTCGAACCGGGTGTCGGCGTTGGCGACCACGACGAGCGGCTGGGTCGTCCGGGCCACGCCGGCGTTGGCACCGCGCCCGTAGCCGATGTTGTCGAGCGCCAGCACCTGCACGTCGGGCCAGCGCTCGCGGACGGCCTCGACGGTGCCGTCGGTCGAGCCGCAGTCGACGACGACGACCTCGCGGGCGGCCTCCCCGACCGTGGCGAGGCAGCCGAGGACGTCGTCACGGGTCTGGTGGGTGACGACGACGACGCTGACCGAAGCGGCCACCTCAGGTGCCGCGGTCGAACCCGCCGAAGCCGACCAGCACGATCCCGGACATGATGAGGAAGGCCCCGGCCCAGGTCAGCAATGGCGGCCGCTCATGGAGGACGATCGTGGAGAAGCCGAGGATGATGAGGTAGGACAGCGCCACGAACGGGTAGGCGGTCGACAGCGGCACGCGTGACAGGACCACCAGCCAGAACACGCTGGAGGCCCCGAAGCAGACCAGTCCCAGCACCGTCTTCCACGTGGTCAGCACGTCGCCGACGAGCTCGAGCAGGTGGCCGGGCGTGACGCCGGACACCAGGCCGATGTCGGTCATGCCGGCCTTCAGCAGCAGCTGGCCGGCCGTGGCGAGGCCGGCGGCCAGCACGAGGATCAGGATGGTGGTGGGGTCGAGGCCGGATTCCACGCGAGGCTCCTCGTCGGCGTGCGGCAGCGAGTCGATCGGGGGCAGGTCCATCAGCCGCCCCCGGCGTTGGACAGTTCGTCGGCGAGTTCGTCGATCAGGGCCGCCAGCCCGTCCCGCCAGTGCGGCAGCGGCGTCAGCCCGGCGGTGGTGGCATGCACGTCGGAGAGCACCGACCAGGCGGGGCGCGGGGCGGGCCGGTCCAGCTCGTCCGACGACATGGGCGACAGGTCGACGTCGAGGCCGGCGAGCTCGAACGTGGCGGCGGCCAGCTCGTACCACGAGCACGACCCGCCGTTGGTGCGGTTCCAGGTGCCGTACCGCCCCGACACGGCCACCTCCCGCAGCGCGACCGCGAGGTCGCGCGTGAACGTCGGCGAGCCCACCTGGTCGTCCACGACCCGGGCCACGCCCTGCTCGCGGCCGACGCGCAGCATCGTCCGCACGAAGTTGCCGCCCCGGGCGCCGCACACCCAGGCGGTGCGCACGACGTGGTGCTCGCGCAGGGCCTGGCGGACGAGCTGCTCGCCGGCAGCCTTCGACCGGCCGTAGGCGTTGAGCGGCGCGATCGGGTCGAACTCGGTCCACGGCATCCGGGTGCCGTCCCCGGCCCGGCGGGCCGAACCCTCGAACACGTAGTCGGTGGACACCATCACCATCGTCGCGCCGGCCAGCTCGCAGGCACGGGCGACCCACCACGACCCGAGCGCGTTGACGCGGTGGGCCCGCTCGGGGTCGGCCTCGCAGCCGTCGACGTCGGTCCAGGCCGCGGCGTGCAGGACGACGTCCGGTCGGTGGTCGCGGACGGCAGCGGTGACCGCGGCCTCGTCGGCCACGTCCAGGTCGGCGTGGGTCAGCCCGACCACCTCGTCGCCCACCTGCCGGCAGTGGTCGACGAGGTCGAGGCCCAGCTGACCCCCGGCACCCGTGACGAGCACCTTCATGCTGCGCACTCCGGAGCGACGGTCACGATCGCACGCCACGGCGGGCGGAGGCGCCGGACTCCTTCAGCGGGCGCCACCAGTCCTCGTTGGCCCGGTACCACGCGATGGTGGCGTCGAGCGCCTCCTCGAACCCGTGGTCGGGCTTCCACCCGAGCTCGCGGATCTTCGTGGTGTCCACGGAGTAGCGAAGGTCGTGGCCCGGCCGGTCCGCGACGAACTCGATCATCTCCTCGCCGTGGCCCATCCGCTCGAGGATCGCGTGGGTGAGCTCGCGGTTGGTGACCTCGTTGCCGGCGCCGACGTTGTAGACCTCGCCCGGGGTGCCCTCGGTGAGCACGAGCCACTGGGCGGCGGCGTTGTCGACCACGTAGGTCCAGTCGCGGACGTTGCGGCCGTCGCCGTACAGCGGGACCTTCTTCCCGTCGAGGAGGTTGGTCACGAACAGCGGGACGACCTTCTCCGGGTAGTGGTACGGGCCGAAGTTGTTGGCGGTCCGCGTGACCAGCAGGGGGAAGTCGTAGGTCACCCCGTACGACCGCGCGAGCAGGTCGGCGGCCGCCTTGGATGCCGAGTACGGCGAGTTGGGGAACAGCCCGTCGGTCTCGACGAACGAGTTCGGCTCCTCGATCGACCCGTAGACCTCGTCGGTGGAGATGTGCAGGACCCGGTCGACCTCGAGCTGCCGCGCCGCCTCGAACACGACGCCGGCCCCGGAGACGTTGGTCCGCAGGAACTCGGCGGGCCCGTCGATCGACCGGTCCACGTGCGACTCGGCCGCGAAGTTCACGACGGCGTCGTGGCCGGCCATCGTCGAGCGCACGAGCTCGGCGTCGCAGATGTCGCCGTGCACGAAGGTGTACCGGGGGTCGTCGGCCACGTCGGCGAGCGACGCCGGGTTGCCGGCGTAGGTGAGCGCGTCGAGGTTGGTCACCCGCACGTCGTCGGACACGCCGAGGACGTACCGGATGAAGTTCGAGCCGATGAAGCCGGAACCGCCGGTGACGAGGATCTGCATGGTCGGGCCCTCCGCGGGCAGGAACGTGTCGGACGCGGTCTAGGTGGTGATCTCGACCTGGGAGTGGTCCCCCAGCATGAACCGGTGGGCGGCCGGCCGGCGCTGCGTGCGCTGCAGGGTCACATCCCGGCCGAGCAGCGACCCCTCGATGCGCGGGATGTGCGTGACCGAGCAGCCCTCCAGCACGACCGAGTACTCGACCTCGGTGTCCACCAGCTCGCACCCGGACGCGATCGACGTGAACGGGCCGATGTAGCTGTCGACGATCCGGCTGCCGGCCGCGACGGCCACGGGCCCGCGGATGGTCGAGTTGACGATCTCGGCCCCCGCCTCGATCACCACGTTGCCGGACACGACCGAGGTCTCGTCGACGTCGCCGTCGACCCGCCGCTCGATCGAGCCGAGCACGATGCGGTTGGCGTCGAGCAGCTCGTCCTTCTTCCCCGTGTCGAGCCACCAGCCCTCGACGGTGGAGGACCGCACGACCGCGCCGTCGTCGATCAGCCGCTGGATGGCGTCGGTGATCTCGAGCTCGCCACGGCCGGACGGCTCGATCCGCCGCGCCGCGTCGTGGATCGCCGGCGTGAACAGGTACACGCCGACCAGGGCCATGTCGGACGGCGGGTCCTTGGGCTTCTCGACCAGCCGGTCGATCGACCCGTCCTCGCGCAGCGCGGCGACCCCGAACCGCTCCGGGTCGGCCACCTGCTTGAGGAGGATCTGCGCGGCCGGCCGGTGCTCCTCGAACGCGTCGACGAGGTGGCCGATGCCACCCTCGATGAGGTTGTCGCCGAGGAACATCACGAAGTCGTCCCCGTCGAGGAACTCCTCGGCGGTCAGCACGGCGTGCGCCAGGCCCAACGGAGCGGACTGCTGGATGAACGTCGCCTTGATGCCGAGGGCGCTGCCGTCGCCCACCGCCGCCTCGATCTCGGCCGCGGTGTCACCGACGATGATGCCGACGTCGGTGATTCCGGCGTCGCGAATCTGCTCGAGCCCGTAGAACAGGATCGGCTTGTTGCCCACCGGCACCAGCTGCTTGGCGCTCGTGTACGTGATCGGCCGCAGGCGCGTGCCCGACC
>CAZDIF010000165.1:0-5914 GCA_964505365.1 uncultured Actinomycetota bacterium | reverse complement strand
CGCGCATGGGGATGGAGACGACCTGCTCGGCGGCGTCGAGGACGTCCGCGCCGAGGCCGGCGCGCTCGGTGCCGAAGGCCAGCACGGCGTCGGTGGGCACGGCCGCCTCGCCCAGCGGGTCCCCGTCGGGGTGGACGGCCACGAGCGGTCGCGAGCCGCCCGGCACCTCGTCGACCCGGCCGACGGGCAGGGCGAACTGCAGGCCGGCGGCGCTGCGGACGGCGGTGGGGTGCCACGGGTCGGAGCGGCCGCGGGTGACCACGGCCTCGGCCCCGGCGGCGGCCGCGACGCGGACGACGGCCCCGAGGTTGCCGAGGTGGGTGGGATGGTCGAGGAACACCACGGGCGCCCCGCCCGGCGCCCGTGCCACGGCGGCGGCGTCGACGTCCGGCCGGTCGGCAACGGCGAGGCAGGGGGAGGGCAGGCCCCCGCGGGTGGCGTGCTCGAAGTCCGCGGTCGGCACGGCCTCGACGGGGACCGGGACGACGACGTCGGGTGCCAGTTCGGCCAGCAGCGCCTGCATCCGGTCCGGGTCGGGCGACCAGACCCGGTGCACGGCCGCGCCGAACCGGATCGCGTGCTTCAGCGCGTGCACGCCCTCGAGCACGACGCGGTCGTCCCGGCGGCGGGCCTCGTCGACGTCACGCCTCACGGCTCGACCGTCGACGCGTCGGCCAGCGGGACCACCCGCCCGGCGACGACGAGGAACGCCCGGTCGGCGGCGCGGGCCCAGGCGGCGTTGACGCGGCCCAGCAGGTCCCGGTAGCGGCGGGTGGCGGGATCGCCGGGGACGATCCCGGAGCCCACCTCGTTGCCGACGACGATCGTGGGACCGATGCGCCGGCGGGCACGGGCGACCTGCTCGCCGACCAGTCCCAGGACCTCGTCGTCGGGCCGGTCGATCGCGTTCATGGTCCACAGCGACAGGCAGTCCACGACCAGGCAGGCGTCGTCGCCGGCCCGGTCGAAGGCGGCGACGAGGTCGAGCGGCTCCTCGACCGTGGTCCAGTCCGCCGGGCGCTCGGCGCGGTGGCGGGCGATGCGGTCGGCCATCTCCTCGTCGTCCGCGGTCGCCGTGGCGACGAACACCACCGGGCGTCCCGACCGGCCCGCGAGGTCGACCGCCAGCGCCGACTTGCCGCTGCGCGCGCCGCCGACGAGGACCGTCAACACGTCACCAGCTCCTCGTCAGAAGTCGATGCCGCGGCGGGCGTGGACGCCGCGGTCGTAGGCGTGCTTGACCTTCTCCATGCGGGTCACGGTGTCGGCCACCTCCACGAGCCTCGGGTCGGCGTCGCGGCCGGTGAGGATCAGGTGGACGTGCTCGGGCCGCGACTCGATGGTCTCGACGACCTCCTCGACGTCGAGCCATCCCCAGTTGACCACGTAGGTGATCTCGTCGAGGAGCAGCACGTCGTAGTCGCCGGAGGCGATCCGCTCCTTCGCGGCCTCCCAGCCGGCCAGCGCGATCGCCTGGGTCTCGCTCATGTCCTCGGACAGCCACGTGAACCCGTCGCCCACCTCGAAGAAGTCGGCACCCAGGTCGGCGAGGACCTTCGACTCGCCGGTCCGCCACGTCCCGGACTTGATGAACTGGACGACGCCGACGCGCCAGCCGCGGGCCAGCGCCCGCATGGCCGTGCCGAACGCGGCCGTGGACTTGCCCTTGCCGTGGCCGGTGTTGAGCAGCACCAGCGACGGCGCGTGGACGCGTTCGGGCTTGGTGTGCTCGCGGGGCGGATCGACGGGCATCAGGCGCTCGCTTCCGAGTCGGCGGTGGGGGCGGCTGTGGGTGTGGCGGGGCGTTCGCGGATCGGGATGACGACGACGCTGCCGTCGGCCTCGACGAGGACCCGGACGCTGGCGTCGTAGTGGGTGCGGATGCGCTCCTCGGTCAGCACGTGCCGGGCCGTGCCCTGGGCGACGGCGTGGCCGCGGTCCAGCAGCACCAGCCGGTCGGCGAACTGGCCGGCCAGGGTGAGGTCGTGCATGGCGGCGACGACGGTCAGCTCGTGGTCGTGGCGCAGGTCCTCGACGAGCTCGAGCACCTGCAGCTGGTGGCCGACGTCCAGCGCGGAGGTGGGTTCGTCGAGCAGCAGCACCGGCGCCTCCTGCGCCAGCGCCCGGGCCAGCACGGCGCGCTGGACCTCGCCGCCGGACAGCTGCCCGACCTGGCGGCCGGCGAGGTGGGCGAGGTCGAGCTGCTCGAGCACGTCGGCGACGACCTGCAGGTCGTGGCGGGACTCGACGCCGAGGTAGGGGATGTACGGGGTGCGGCCGAGCAGGGCGTAGTCGGTGACGGTGATCCCGGTGGGCAGCAGCGGGTGCTGGGGGACCATCGCGACCCGGGTGGCGAGGTCGCGCGGCCGCAGGTGGGCGGGGTCGTGGCCGTCGACGCGGACGGTGCCGGCCTCCGGTCGGACGGCCCCGGTGACGGTGCGCAGCAGCGTGGACTTTCCCGCGCCGTTGGGGCCGATCAGCGCCACCCACTCGCCGGCGGCCACCTCGAGGTCGAGGTCGATCAGCACGGGGTCGCGGTCGTAGCGGACCGTGATCCCGGCGAAGCCGAGTGCAGCGGTGCTCCCGGTCATGTCGACACCCCCCGGCGGCTGCTGCGCAGCACGACGGCGAAGAACGGCGCCCCGATGAAGGCGGTGACGACGCCGATGGGCAGCTCGGACGGGGCGGCGACGGTGCGCGCGAGCAGGTCCGCCCCGATCATGAACGCGGCGCCGAACAGCAGCGACAGCGGCAGCACGATCCGGTAGCTGGCCCCGGTGACCAGCCGGACCGTGTGCGGCACGACGATGCCGACGAACCCGATGAGGCCGCTGACGGCCACCGCGGCCGCGGTCCCGAGCGATGCGGCGGCGACCACGACGAACCGGACCCGCGCGGCGCGCACGCCCAGGGTGGTCGCCTCCTCCTCGCCGACGGCCAGCACGTCCAGCATGCGGCGGTGGAGCATGATGGCCACGGCGGCCACGGTCGCGTACGGCAGCATCAGCAGGACGTCGTCCCAGCCGGCCGTGCCGAGGCGGCCGAGGATCCACGCGTACACCTCGCGCAGCGTGTCGGACCGCCGCTGCATGACGTAGGTCTGCCCGGCGGTGAGGAACGCCGCGACCGCCACGCCGGCGAGGATGAGGTTGGCGGTGCTGCGGGTGCCGGTCGCCGACCCGAGGGCGTAGGCCAGGGCCACGCCGCCGAGGGCGCCGACGAACGCCGCGGCGGGCACGCCGACGTCGCCGACGAGGCCGGGCCCGTAGGCGATCGCGATGGTGGCGGTCAGCCCCGCCCCGGCGGCCGCCCCCAGCAGGTAGGGGTCGGCCAGCGGGTTGCGGAACACGCCCTGGTAGGCCGCGCCGGCGACCGCCAGCGTGGCGCCGACGAGCCCGCCGAGCACCACGCGCGGGGCGCGGATCTGCCACAGGATCGCCTGCTGGCGGGAGTCCATCGACGAGGGCAGGTCGACACCGGGCAGGCGGTCGAGGAACTCGACCAGCACCTGCCCGGTCGACAGGTCCACGGCCCCGACGAGCACGCCGGCCAGGGCAACCACCGCGAGCACGGCGCTCCCGCCGAGCACGTGGTGCCACCCCAGCCGGGTGCGATCGCCGGGGGAGGGGGTCATGCGTCGTCGTCCAGGCCCTCGATCGCGTCGGCGACCATGCGGGTGAAGTCGACGATGCGGGGGCCCCAGCGACTGGGGATGTCGTCGCCGAGCTCGACGATGTTGCCGTTCTGGACGGCGGTCAGCTGGTCCCAGCCGGCGCGCTCGGCGACGGACTCGGCACTCACGTCGCAGCAGTCGGTGTCGGCGAGGAAGACCAGGTCCGGGTCGGCCTCGATGATGTACTCGGCCGACAGCTGCGGGTAGCCGCCGTCCTGCTCGGGGTCGGACGCCTCGTCGGCGATGCTCTCCAGGCCGAACAGCCCGTACACGTCGCCCACGAACGTCGTCGAGGTCACCGAGTAGAAGGTGTCGTCGAGCTCGTGGTAGTAGGTCGTGCCCTCCGGGACGTCGACGCCGTCGACGAGGCCGGCGATCTCGTCCTGCATCTGCGAGACGAGGTCGGCCGCCGCGTCGGCGTGGCCCGTGAGCTCCCCGAGCTGCGCGATCTGCTCGTAGGCCTCCTCCACGTTCGCGGCGGCGGGCAGCAGCGCGGTCTCGATCTCCACGGCCTCGAGCTGGGCCTGGATGTCGTCGGGGTTGTTGCTGAGGACGACGAGGTCCGGCTCGTACTCGGCGATCGCCTCGACGTTGGGCGAGAACGCCGAGAGGTCCGGGTCGGAGGGGGCCTCCGGCGGGTACGTGGAGAACGAGTCGGCGGCGATCACCTGGTCACCGGCGCCGATCGCGAACAGCGACTCGGTCGCGGTCGGCGACAGGGACACGATCCGCTCGGGGGCGTCCGCGTCGGTCGTGGTGGTGTCCGCCGCCGGCGTCGTGGCGGCCGCCGTCGTGGGCGGGGCGGTGGTCGGCTCGGGGTCGGCCGAGGTGGTGCCGGACCCGCAGGCGGCGAGCAGCAGGGCGGACGTGGCCAGGGCGGCCACGGAACGGGAGATGTGCATGACGGGCATCCTCCATGATCGATGCCCGGACGAAGCGTGTCGCGTTGGGCCATGGAGGTCCGTCACGAACCACCCTTCCTCCGAGGGTCGGTGTCGCGTCACGGGCAGGCGACCTGGCTCGGCCCCTTCAGGGCCTCACAGTTGCGAAGACAGCGCCGGTTTCAGGACCGGACTTCGCTGCGTCCGTGACGTCCCCAGACTGCGGGGACACGTCAGACCCTACCGGGCCGCTCGGCCGTGGCGGCAACCCGGGCGGCGCCGGCGGGTGCCTCGTACCCTCGGCGGTCCGCCGCGACCCACGAAGGACACCGTGCCCGGGCTGCTGTTCCTCGCCTTCCTGCTGATGCCCCTGCTCGAGCTGTGGGTGATCCTGCAGGTCGGCGACGTCATCGGGGCGCCGTGGACCATCGCCCTGCTGGTGGCCGACTCGCTGATCGGCGCGGTGATCGTCCGTCGCGAGGGCCGCCGCGCGTGGCAGGCGTTCCGCGAGGCACTGGCGCAGGGCCGCTGGCCCGCGGACGAGGTCGCCCAGGGTGCGCTGGTGCTCGTGGGCGGCGCGCTGCTGCTGACGCCCGGCTTCGTGACCGATGTCCTGGGGCTGGCGTTCGTGCTGCCGCCCACCCGGGCCCTGCTGTCGCGGGTCATCCGCTCGCGGGTGCGGCAGGGTGCCGTGCGGGTCGTCGGGTTCGAGGGCGATGACCCCGACGCCCGGTCGGCCGCCGGTGCCGCGGGCCCGTGGCGCCACGACGGCGAGGTGCTGGACGTCGAGGTGGTCGAGGTCGAGCGCGAGCCGCGCGACGACCCGGATCAGGCGTGACCTCGTCAGAAACCCGCGGATCCGCGGGTTTCCGACGATGTGCCGAGGGCTGGCCTGACTGGCCCGGTTCAAGGGCGGGAGGGGCCCGCTGGTAGGTTTCGGCGTGCGCTGGGCGCCTGTGGGAGCCGTCCACCTCACCGCTCGAAAGGCCCACCACCGTGTCGATGGACGCCATTCGCACCGCCATCCTCGAGGGAGCCAGCGGCGACGAGATCGCCGACATCCCGCTGCCGGAGACCATGAAGGCCGCCGTCGTCCGCAAGGACGAGACCGACATGTTCGCCGGGCTCGACTCGAAGGAGAAGGATCCCCGCAAGTCGCTGCACGTCGACGACGTCCCGATCCCGCCGCTCGGCCCGAACGAGGTGCTGATCGCCCCGATGGCCTCGGCGATCAACTTCAACACGGTCTGGACGTCGATCTTCGAGCCGCTGCCGACGTTCAAGTTCCTCGAGAAGATGGGCCGGCTGGGCGAGCTCGGCAAGCGCCACGACCTGCCGTACCACATCGTCGGGTCCGACG
>CAZDIF010000164.1:3937-5938 GCA_964505365.1 uncultured Actinomycetota bacterium | reverse complement strand
TGCAGGGGCTCGGGGAGGAACACCGCGCCCGGGCCGTCGGTGGCCACCACGTCGTTGGGGTTGCTCATCCGGCAGCGCTGCAGGGACAGGCAGCCACACCCGATGCAGCCGGTCAGGCCATCGCGGAGCTTCTCCAGGGCCGCGATCTCCGCGTCCAGGCGCGTGCGCCACGACCGCGAGATCCGGTCCCAGTCCTTCTTCGTCGGGGTGCGGTCCTCGGGCAGCAGGTCCATCGTCCGGGCCACCTCGTCGAGGGTGAGCCCGACGTGGCGCGCGGCGGCGATGAAGGCCAGGCGTCGCAGCACGGCGCGGTCGTAGCGGCGCTGGTTGCCCTCCGTCCGGGTGGGGTGGAGCAGGCCCTTGCGCTCGTAGAACCGCAGTGCCGAGGCGGGGAAGCCGCTCCGCTCGGAGACCTCACTGATCGTCAGCTGGTCCGTCATCCATCGACCTCCGGTGTCGGGGTGCGCGCTCTGCGCGAATACTACTTGACCTGAAGTCAACTTCAAGTTGTAGAACGTGCTCACATTCGACATCGAACGAGGACCGACCTCATGCCAACCGCACTGATCACCGGCGCCTCCCGCGGCCTCGGGGCCGCGCTCGCCGACGCCCTGGCCGACCGTGGCTGGACGCTGCTGCTCGACGCCCGTGGCGCCGACGACCTGTTCACCGTGGCGGACCACCTCCACCAGCGGACGCGCGTCGGCGTCGTCCCCGGCGACGTCACCGACCCCGACCACCGGGCCCGCCTGGCCGAGGCGGCCGCCGAGGCGGCGCCCATCGACCTGCTGGTGAACAACGCCAGCACGCTGGGGCCGTCGCCCATGCCGGCGTTGGTGGACCTGCGCCCCGACGACCTGGCGGCGGTACTGCAGGTCAACGTCGTGGCGCCCTTGGCCCTGGTGCAGGCGCTGCGCCCGTCACTCGCCGCCGACGCAACGATCGTCAACGTCACGTCCGACGCGTCGGTCGAGGCGTACGAGGGCTGGGGCGCCTACGCCACCAGCAAGGCCGCGCTGGACCACCTCACCGCCATCCTCGGGGCCGAGCACCCCGAGTGGCACGTCTACGCCGTCGACCCGGGGGACATGCGAACCGCCATGCACCAGGCGGCGTTCCCGGGCGAGGACATCAGCGATCGGCCGCTGCCGGAGGTGGTGGTGCCGTCGCTGCTGCGACTGCTCGAGGCGCGCCCGGCGAGTGGTCGCCTGCGGGCGGCGGACTGGGCCGTCGAGGAGGTGTCGGCATGACCCTGCTCACCGTCTCCCGCGCCTCCGCTCCGTCCGCTCCCGTGGACTTCACGCTCCCACGGCGCCACGAGGCCACCGAGCCGCCCGAGCGGCGTGGCCTCGCCCGCGACGAGGTGCGCCTGCTCGTGTCCCGGCCCCACAGCGTCAGCCACGGCCAGTTCCGGGACCTGCCGGCACACCTGCGGTCCGGCGACCTGCTGGTCGTCAACACCTCGGCGACCCTGCCCGCGGCACTGGACGCCACGTGGCGCGGCCAGGACGTCGTCCTGCACCTGTCCACCCGCATGGACGACGTGCACTGGGTCGTCGAGCTGCGCCACCCCGACCAGTCCGGGCCGATCCGTGACGCCGTGGTGGAGGATCGCGTCGAGCTGCCGGGCGGTGCCCACGCCGACCTGCTCGTGCCGGCGGACGGGACCGGCCCCGCCGACGGGGGCGTGCGGCTGTGGCGGGCGGCCATCGACGTCCCGGTACGGGCGAGGGCGACCTGGCTCCGCGACCACGGCCGGCCGATCGCCTACGCCCACCTCGACGGCCACTTCCCGCTGGAGGACCACCAGACCATCTTCGCCCGCCACCCCGGCAGCGCGGAGATGGCCAGTGCCGCCCGGCCGTTCACGCCGCGGGTGGTGGCCGAGCTGGTGACCCGGGGGATCGGCATCGCGCCGATCACGCTGCACGCCGGGGTGTCGTCGCTGGAGGCCCACGAGCCCCCGCGCCCCGAGTGGTTCCGCGTCCCCGAGGCGACCGC
>CAZDIF010000164.1:0-3837 GCA_964505365.1 uncultured Actinomycetota bacterium | reverse complement strand
CTGGCCGGCCCCTACCTCTGGCACGAGTTCGGCGACAGCTGCCTCCTGCTGCCCTGAGCACCATCGGAAGGTGGGGTTGACGAGCGTGGGTGAACAGTGTTTAGTTATCGCTGTTCACCCACGCTCGTGACCGCTCGAGGGCCCACCGATGAACTCGCCCACCCCACCCGTCCGTTCCCTGGCCGTCCGGTTCCGCTGGACCATCGTCGTCGCCGGCCTCGTGCTGGCCGCCGTCGCCGGTGTGTTCGGTGCCGACGTGCAGTCGCACCTGAAGTCCGGCGGGTTCGAGGACCCGGACGCCGAGTCGGCACGCGCCAGCGCCGCGCTCGAGGAGGAGTTCGGCGCCGGCGACCCGGACGTCGTGCTGGTGGTGACGGCCGATGGGGGCGACGTCGACGATCCCGCCGTCACCCGGGCCGCGAACGACCTCGTCGCCGAGATCGCGGGCCGCGAGGAGGTCGCCGAGGCCGCCGGCTACTGGCAGCTGGGCTCCCCGCCGCCCCTGCGGAGCACCGACGGGGACCGGGCCCTGGTGTTCGTGCGCCTGTCCGGGAGCGAGGACGACCGTCTTCACGCCGCCGGCGAGCTCCGCGAGGCGTTCACCCGCGACGGCGAAGTGATCGACGTCGCGGTGGGGGGCGAGTCCACGACCTTCGACCAGGTCAACGAGGTCATCGAGTCGGACCTCGTGCTGGCGGAGACGATCGCCTTCCCCATCACGCTGGTGCTGCTGGTGGTGATCTTCGGGTCGGTCGCCGCCGCGCTGCTGCCCCTGGTGATCGGTGGGTTCGCCATCGTCGGGACGTTCCTGATCCTCGCGCTCGTGGGCAGTGCCACCGACGTCTCCATCTTCGCGCTGAACTTCACGACGGCGATGGGGCTCGGCCTGGCCATCGACTACTCGCTGCTGGTGGTGTCCCGCTTCCGGGAGGAGCTCGACGCCGGCCACGAGGTACCGGTCGCCGTGGCCCGGACCGTCCGGACCGCCGGACGTACCGTGCTGTTCTCCGCCATGACGGTCGCGGCCAGCCTCGTCGCCCTCCTGGTGTTCGAGCAGTACTTCCTGCGGTCGTTCGCCTACGCGGGCGTCGCCGTGGTCGGCCTGGCGGCGCTGGGGGCCGTCGTCGTCCTGCCCGCGATCCTCGCCGTGATCGGACACGGGGTGAACCGGTGGCAGGTCCGCCGACCTCGGCCCGTGACCGACGAGTCCGGGGCCTGGCACCGCCTCGCACTCACGGTGATGCGGCGCCCCGTGCCGATCGCCACCGCCGCGATCCTGTTCCTGCTGGCCCTGGGTGCGCCCTTCCTCGGCGTCGAGCTGGGCTTCCCCGACGAGCGTGTCCTGCCCGAGGGCATCGCGGCCCGCGACACCGGGGACATCATCCGCACCGAGTTCGACAGCGCGGAGGCCAGCCCCCTGGTCGTCGTGGCCCCCGACGCCGGAGGTCCCGAGGCCGTGGCTCCAGCGATCGAGGCGTACGCCGTGCAGCTGTCGGAGGTCGACGGCGTCGCGCGCGTCGACGCCCTGACGGGGTCCTACGTCGACGGTGGCCGGGTGGCCCCGCCCAGCCCGGCCAACCAGCGGTTCGCATCCGGTGACGGTGCCTACCTCGACGTGATCCCGGCCGTCGATCCGCTGTCGCCGGAGGCCGAGGAGCTCACCGCCGAGGTCCGGGCCGTCGAGGCGCCGTTCGACACGCTCGTCGGCGGCCCGTCGGCCGAGCTCGTCGACGGCAAGGCCGGGCTGTTCCAGCGGCTCCCGCTCGCGCTGGGGGTCATCGCGCTGGTGACGTTCGTGGTGCTGTTCCTGTCGTTCGGGTCGTTGCTGATGCCGTTGAAGGCGATCGTGCTGAACCTGCTGTCGCTGACCGCGACCTTCGGGGCGCTGGTGTGGGTGTTCCAGGACGGCCACCTGCAGGACCTGCTGGGGTTCACCGCCACCGGGACGCTCGTGATCACCATGCCGGTGCTGATGTTCGTCGTCGCCTTCGGGCTCTCGATGGACTACGAGGTGTTCCTGCTGAGCCGGGTCAAGGAGGAGTACGACCGCACCCACGACGACGTGCAGTCGGTCGCGCTCGGCCTCGAACGCACCGGCCGGATCGTCACCGCCGCCGCGGTCCTGATCGCCGTGGTGTTCGCGGCCTTCTCGACCGGCCGGGTGTCGTTCATGAAGATGTTCGGCATCGGGATGACGCTGGCGGTGCTGGTCGATGCGTTCGTGGTCCGGACGACGCTGGTGCCGGCCTTCATGCGACTGGCCGGTCGGGCAAACTGGTGGGCGCCCGGTCCGCTGCGGCGGATCCACGAGCGCTTCGGCTTCACCGAGGCCGTCGACCTCGAGGAGGAGCCGACGCCCCGGGCGCTCGCCCGTACCTGACGCAGGAGGCTCCGTGCCGTCCACTGAAGCCGCAGCCGACGCCCGTCGGCCCCGTTCGCCACGCGGCGAGGGGGACCAGCTGCGCGACGAGCTGCTGGACGCGGCCGAGACGCTGCTGATCCGCGAAGGCTCCATGGAGCAGGTCTCGGTCCGGTCGATCGCCCGTGAGGTCGGGGTCACGCCGCCGTCCCTGTACCTGCACTTCGCCGACAAGGACGAGCTGTTCTTCGCCGTCTGCGAGCGCCGCTTCGCCGACTTCGAGGAAGTGCTGCGTGAGGCGATCGAGGGCGTGGACGGCCCCGGCGATCGCCTCCGGGCCATGGGACGTGCCTACGTCCGGTACGGCGTGGAGCGGGCCGAGCACTACGAGATCCTGTTCGGCCCGGGAGCCCAGGACGTCGTGAAGGACCGCTCCCTCGAGGACACCGCCGGCATGCGGGCCCTGGGCCTGCTGGTCCAGTCCGTCGAGGCCGCGATCGCCGCGGGCGAGCTCGCCGACGCCGACCCCTGGCTGACGTCGATGACGATCTGGAGCGCGGTCCACGGCGCGGTCATGCTGCTCCTGTCGAAGGAGAAGATGGCCGACCAGCTGGCCCTGCCGGACCCGGAGGTCCTGGGCGACAACGTCTGCGACGTCGTCATGCGCGGCCTGTCCGCCTGAGCGGCGACGTCATGGAGGGTTGCGCACGGAAGATGGTGCGCAACCCTCCACGAATGCGTGGGGGCGGTGGGACTCGAACCCACACCTCGGGTGACCGAGAACTCCTTTTAAGGGAGTCGCGTCTGCATTCCGCCACGCCCCCGGGGCGTCATTGACGGCCGATGTTACGCCCTCGATAGGTGGGGGTCAGGGCGTGGCAGTTGGGGCACAGCAGCCGGAGGTTCTCGAGCTGGTTGTTGGTCCGGTCGCCATCGATGTGGTCGAGCTCGAGCGGGATGAGCTGTCCCTCCCAGTGGGTCTGCCCACACCCCTCGCACCGATGTTCCTTGTAGCCCTCGGCGATCAGCTTCCGGCGCATCTTCGTGGATCCGACCCAGTCGCGTTGGAACCACTCCGACACCGGGACCACGTTCCCCGGAATCCGCTGGCCCCGGGCCCAGCCCGTGCCGAGCATGTGCGACGTGTCGATCTGATGCTCCTCGATCACCGCACGAAGGCGCCGTCGAGTGTGCGTCCTGACATCGCCTCCGAGCCGACGGATGGCTTCGGCGACGGTGCGTGAGGATGCGACGGCGGCGGCAACGGCGGACGGGTCGGAGACGTCGGGCTGGCGGCACGCTGCCCGTCGGTCACGTGTTCGCGTGAACAACGGGTCCTCGAGCTCGAGCTGGCGTGCGTAGCGTCGCACGGTCTCGTAGTTGCTGCCCCGCGGGACGATGCCGATGCGGCGGCAGAGGTCGGCGATGGTGGT
Organism: uncultured Actinomycetota bacterium; assembly: GCA_964505365.1. Classification (GTDB taxonomy): domain Bacteria; phylum Actinomycetota; class Nitriliruptoria; order Nitriliruptorales; family Nitriliruptoraceae; genus CAWCLK01. The sequence goes on along the minus strand of CAZDIF010000164.1, from coordinate 45 downwards.
GACGGTCGGGTCCGCGACGGCGTCGCGGAACTGCTGTTCGGTGTA
>CAZDIF010000163.1:0-5949 GCA_964505365.1 uncultured Actinomycetota bacterium | reverse complement strand
TGGTCGATGGCGTCGCAGATGTAGTCGGCGGGGAAGCGGCGCTCGAACTCCTCGACGCCCGTGTGCGGGTAGCCGAACTGGGCGAAGGGCATGGCCCCGGAGTCGAACCAGGCGTCGGCGACGTCGGGCACGCGCGTCGCGGTCGCACCGCAGTCCTCGCACGGCACGGTGACCTCGTCGACGTACGGGCGGTGCGGGTCGAGGTCGGACAGGTCGCGCCCGGCCACCTCCGACAGCTCGGCGCGCGAGGAGACCACGGTCACGTGGTCGCAGTCGTCGCAGCGCCAGAACGGCAGCGGCGTGCCCCAGTAGCGGTCGCGCGACAGGGCCCAGTCGACGTTGTTCTCGAGCCAGTTGCCGAACCGGCCCGCGCGGATGTGGTCCGGGAACCACTGGATCTTGTCGTTGTTGTCCAGCAGCTCCTGCCGCTTCGCCGTCGTGCGGATGTACCACGACGGCTTGGCCCAGTAGATCAGCGGCGTGCTGCAGCGCCAGCAGAACGGGTAGGTGTGCTCGTACTCCTCGGCGAGCAGCAGGCGGCCGTCGGCACGCAGCGCCTCGGTGATCGCGGGGTCGGCGTCCTTGACGAACTGGCCCTCCCACGGGCCCGACGTGAACCGTCCGCGGTCGTCGACCGGGTTGATGACCGGCAGCCCGTGGCGGCGGCCCGTCTCCATGTCGTCCGCGCCGAAGGCCGGGGCCGTGTGCACCAGCCCGGACCCGTCGCTCGCGGTGACGTAGTCGGCGGCCACGACGTAGCGGTAGTCCTCCGCGGGGTCGTCGACGATCGTGACCGGTGCCTCGTAGTGGAGGCCGAGCAGCTCGTCGGCCGGGACGTCGCGCACCTTCGTGGCGTCCTCGCCGAGCTTGTGGCTGAGCTCGGCGGCGATCACGAGCAGCTCGTCCGCGCCGTCGCCGGTCGGCCGGCGCCACAGCTCGTAGGCCAGGTCGGGGTGGATGGCCACGGCGACGTTGGACGGCAGGGTCCACGGCGTGGTGGTCCACACCACGAGGGCCGCGCCCTCGTCGCCGAGGTCACCCTCGAGCAGCGGGAAGCGCACGTACACCGACGGGTCGACCACGGTCGCGTAGCCCTGGGCCACCTCGGCGTCGGACAGGCCCGTGCCGCACCGGGCGCAGTACGGGGTGACGCGGTGGGCCTGGAAGATCAGGTCGTCGTCCCAGAGGCGCTTCAGGGCCCACCACAGCGAGTCCACGTAGGTCGCGTCCATGGTCCAGTACGCGTCGTCCATGTCGACCCAGAAGCCGATGCGGCGGGTGAGCCGCTCGAACTCGCCGACGTAGCGCTGGACGGACTCGCGGCAGCGCCGGTTGAACGCCTCGATGCCGTAGGCCTCGATGTCGGCCTTGGAGTTGAGCCCGAGCTCGCGCTCGACCTCGAGCTCGACCGGCAGGCCGTGGCAGTCCCAGCCGCCCTTGCGCGGGACGTCGTGGCCCTTCATCGCCCGGTGGCGCGGGAAGACGTCCTTGAACACCCGCGCCTCGACGTGGTGGGTGCCCGGCGTGCCGTTGGCGGTCGGCGGGCCCTCGTAGAACGAGTACACCGGGCCACCCGCGCGCAGGCGCATCGATTCGTGGAAGACGTCGCGGTCGTCCCACAGGCCCAGCACGTCCTGCTCGAGCGCGGGCAGGTCCGGCCGCGGGGAGACGTCGGGCCAGCTGCTGGGGGGGTGGTGGTCGGTCACGAATCGGGTCCGATGGGGGGTCCTCGCGAGGGCGCAGCATGGTAACGGCCGTCCGTCGTGGCGGTGGTACCGTCCGCGCCCATGACGAGCCGGAAGAAACTCTCCAAGACCGCCCAGAAGCGCCTGCGCGACGCCCTCGAGGCCGAGCGCCAGGAGCTGCTGGGCCAGGTCGCCGACCTCGACGCCGAGTCCGACATCTCGCGCTGGGGGGACGGCGGCTTCGACGACGACCCGGCCGACTCCGGGTCGGCCAACCTCGAACGCGACCGTGCGCAGTCGCTGTCGGGCTATGCCCGCCGGACGCTCGAGGCAGTCGAGATCGCGCTGCAGCGCATGGACGACGGCAGCTACGGCACCTGCGAGAACTGCGGTTCGCAGATCGAGCGCGCCCGGCTGGAGGCGCTGCCGTACGCCACGCTGTGCATGGACTGCAAGCGCCTGGAAGAGCACCGGCGGTGAGCGCCGGAGCGACCGCCGTGCTCGGGTCGCTCGACCGTGCCGGGCCCTCGCTGCCGGTGTGGGTCGGCTACCAGGTGGCGGCCGTCGCCATCGTGCTCGACCAGGCGACCAAGCGGATGGCCGAGGTGCTGCTCGATCGGGGCGTCCCGGTCCCGCTGCTGGGCCCCGACATCGGCTGGCAGCTGGTCTACAACCCCGGCGGCGCGTGGGGCGTCGCGTTGCCCAGCTGGTTCTTCCTCGTGGTCACGGTGGTGGTCACGGCGATCGTGGTGCGCAACCTGCCGGCCGCACCCTCGCTGCGCGCCGCCACGGCGTACGGCCTGCTGCTCGCCGGCGCCATCGGCAACGCGCTCGACCGCGTGTTCCGCACCGGCGACCCGGGCGACCCGCGGTTCCTGCACGGCCACGTGGTCGACTTCGTGGCGCTCGGCGGCTTCCCCCGCTTCAACGTCGCGGACGCGGCGATCACCATCGGCTTCGGCCTGCTCGTGCTCGATCTGTGGCTCGGCCACGGGCACGGCTCGGCCGACAACGGATGAGCACGCACGTCGTCCCCGACGACGCCGACGGCCAGCGTGCCGACGTCGCCCTGGCGACGGTGCTGGGGACGTCACGATCACGGGCCGCCGCCCGGCTGGACGCGGGTGACGTCCGCTGCCGCGGGCGCGTGGTCGGCCGCTCCGACCGGGTGCACGCCGGTGACACCCTCGAGGTGTCCGACCCGGTCGTGGCCGAGATGCCCGCGCCGGCACCACCGCCGCCGCTGCCGCCGGTGCGCTGGCGCGACGAGCACCTGCTCGTGCTCGCCAAGCCACCCGGCCTGGTCGTGCACCCGGGACCGGGGCATCCCGCCGGCACGCTCGTCGACGCCCTGCGGGCCGCCGAGGTGCCGCTGGCGCCGCGCGGCGGTGCGGAGCGTCCCGGCATCGTGCACCGCCTCGACCGCGACACGTCGGGCCTGCTGGTGGTGGCCTCGACCGACGCCGCCCACCGCGGGCTGGTGGACGCCCTGCGCCGCCGCGACGTGTCGCGTCGGTACCTCGCGCTCGCCGAGGGAACCCTCCCGTCGACGACCGGCCGCGTCGACGCGCCGGTGGGCCGGGACCCGCGCGACCGCCAGCGCTTCGCCGCCGTCGCCGACGGCAAGCCGGCGGTGACCCACTGGGAGGTGCGGGGCACGGGCACGGCCGGCACCGCCCGGGTCAGCCTGCTGGCGTGCGGGCTGGAGACCGGGCGCACCCACCAGATCCGGGTGCACCTGCAGTTCGCCGGCGCGCCGGTCGTCGGCGACCGGGTCTACGGGGGCTCGGCCGCCGCGGCGGAGGCACTGGGACTGGCCCGTCCGTTCCTGCACGCCTGTCGGCTCGCCTTCACCCACCCGGTGACGGACGAGCCGGTCGAGGTCCTCGAGCCGCTCCCGGACGACCTCGACGCGGCGGCCGACCTGGCCGGACTGCCGGGCGCCGCCCGCCGGCCCTGATCGGCACCCTGGCGTACCCTCCGCCGTCCGCCGACCCACGGACCCCATGGCTCCCACCAAGTCGCCGGGCGGCGGGGCGCTGCAGCGCCTCGACGCCATCCTGGTCCCGCGCCTGCAGCGCGGGGCCCGGGCGACCGGCCGTGCCCTGGGTTCGCCGGCCCGGGCCCTGGCGTGGGTCGACCGGCACGTCGCCGGGGGACGCCTCGCCCGCGCGGTGGTGGATCGACGCGCGCTGGTGGCGTTCCTCGTGGTGGCCATGGCCTTCGTCGGCGCGGCGACCAACTTCCAGCGCTACCCCGAGCTGCGGTCGCGCGAGGCGCAGCAGGGCGACGGCGGTCCCCCCGCCCCCGCGGCCACCGGGGACGAGGCCGGCGGCCCGGTCGCCATCGGTCCCCGCACGGACGCCCGCGTCGGGGACTACGCGCGACAGCGCCGTGAGGCGCTGGAGGAGGCCCCGACCGGGGAGCCGCGCGTCGCGGTCGTGTCCTTCGACGCGTTCGTGACCGGCGCGGAGGCCGACGAGGCGCTGGGCGGCCTCGAGGCCCATCGCCTGCAGTACCAGCTGCCGGAGCGAGACCCGCAGCCGACCACGGTCGACGTGGAGGGCTCGGTGGACGCCACGGTCTCGGCACTCGTCGACGAGCTCGTGGAGGAGCTGCGGACCGAGGAGGAGGACGTGCGGTCCACCCTCGAGACGGTCGACGACGAGGAGTTCCGGGCCGACTACGAGGTGCGACTCGAGGAGCTCGTCGCCCTGCGCAACATCCTGCAGCAGCGCCCCGCGATCGTGTTCGCCGTCGTGGTCGAGGCGCCCACGGAGGACCTGCGGGAGGTCGCCGACCACCCGGGCGTGCGACTGGTCGACCTCGGCCCGCGGGAGGCCGATCCGGCGACCACGCCGGCGTTCGGGCTGCTGCCGAGCGACCGGGACCGGGCCACCTTCGGGCGCGTCCGCTGACCCGGTCCTGCCTCCACGGGAGCCCGACGGCGGGGTGCTAGCGTCGCCCGGACCGGCGGGTGACCACCTTCCCCGCACCCGTCGGTCGTGACCCGTCGACCCGACGATTCTCGGGAAGGAACGCCATGGCCGCCGCCACCGGGCAGACCGACGGCTTCGTCCACCTCCACGTCCACTCCGAGTACTCGATGCTCGACGGGGCGACCCGGATCGGCGACCTCGTCGACGCGACGGTCGCCGACGGGCAGCCGGCCGTGGCCGTGACCGACCACGGCGTCCTGTTCGGCCTCGTCGAGTTCTTCCGGGCCGCGCAGGCGAAGGGGGTCAAGCCGATCCTCGGGTCCGAGCTCTACCAGGCCCACGGGTCGCGCTTCGACCAGTCCCGCACGCCGGGCGGCGACCGCTACTACCACCTCACGGCACTGGCGATCGACGACGTCGGCTACCAGAACCTCGTCAAGCTCTCCACCCGCGCCTACCTCGAGGGCTACTGGTACAAGCCGCGGGTCGACCGCGAGCTGCTGGCCGAGCACTCCGAGGGGTTGGTCGTGCTGTCCGGGTGCCTGGGCGGCGAGGTCAACCAGGCCCTGATGCGCGACGACGAACCGGCCGCCAAGCAGGCCCTGGCCGACTTCCGCGACATCTTCGGGCCGGACCGGTTCTTCGTCGAGCAGATGGACCACGGGATCGACCACCAGGCGCGCAACTGGCCGATCCTCGACCGGCTGGCCGACGACCTCGGCCTGCGCACCGTGATCACCAACGATTCCCACTACACCTCGGCCGCCGACGCCGAGGCCCACGACGCCCTGCTGTGCATCCAGACCGGGTCGCGGATCACCGACGAGAAGCGCTTCCGGTTCTCCGGGCCCGAGTACTACCTGCGCTCGGCGCAGGAGATGTGGCAGAAGTTCGGCTCGACGGCCCCCGACGCCCTGCGGGCGACCCTCGACATCGCCGAGATGGCCTCCGCGACGCTGGACTTCGGCCTCGACCTGCTGCCGGCCTTCCCGTGCCCCGACGGCATGACCGAGGCCGCCTACCTCCGCCAGAAGGTCTGGGACGGCGCCCGCGAGCGCTACGGCAACCCCGTGCCCGACGCCGTGCGGGCGCGCATCGAGTACGAGCTGGACGTCATCGAGCGGATGGGCTTCCCCGCCTACTTCCTCATCGTCGCCGACCTGTGCGAGTACGCCCGGTCCGCCGGCATCCGCGTCGGTCCCGGGCGAGGCTCGGCCGGTGGGTCCGCGGTCGCCTACTGCACCGGCATCACCCAGGTCGACCCGATCCGCCACGGCCTGATCTTCGAGCGGTTCCTCAACCCCGCCCGCAACGAGATGCCCGAC
>CAZDIF010000162.1:3680-5961 GCA_964505365.1 uncultured Actinomycetota bacterium | reverse complement strand
ATGAGCGAGGCACCGAGGTCGACCGGCCGGTATCAGACGACGTTCGCGCCGGATCGCCACACGGCCTACGTGATCAGCGACATCCGCGCCGACGTGAACGCGGCAGATCCCGCCAAGACGATCCAGGTGCTCGACCTGTCGGACCTGGATCATGTGGCCGAGGCGAGCCGCACGTGGGTGCTTGCCGAGAAGGGGCTTGCGGGATTCGTGCCCGTCGGGATCACGTACTCGGCACGGGACCGGCGCGTGTACATCCTGGGCGAGTTCTCGGGCCAGAAGATGGGCACCGGCATCACGAATGGATCGGAGGTGCTGACCCAGCCGGTGTCCGCCCCGGTGGCGGTCGCAGCCCTGGATGCCAGCACCGGCGAGGTTACCTGGGTCCGGCCGCTCCCGCGATGCCGGCGGGTGCTGACGTTCTCATCCCTCGGAGGGCTGGTTGCGCGCAGCAGGCAGGACGACTCGCTGTACCTCGGTTGCATGCCCGGAGGTTGGGGAAGCGCCCAGTGGCCGGGACAACCCGTGCTCGTCCGGATCCACGTCACTCCCCAGGCTGCGATGTCGGACGCGGCCGGTTTCCCGGTCGACTACATCCCCGTGCCGGGCGACTACTCGCCAGGAAGGGGGGGCGCTGTCCATGACCCGGTGGCCGACCGGGTCTTCGTCAACAGCCTCTCGCGCCAGACACCTGGTGCCTTCGTGTTCGACGGCGACCGTTCCGCGTGGGTCGGACACATCGCCACGCCCACCCACGAATTCGCAGCGCTGGCCGTGGACACGGAGACGGGTCGGATCTACCTCGGCGACAGCCAGAACCTCGGTGAGGACAACCTGGGCATCGTCGTCACCGACGGATCAGCGACTCCACCGCCGCAGGCGCGGGCCGAGACAGTCGTGACCCCGAACGGTTCCAGGGTCCGTGTCCGCACGGACATCCATCCCGACCCGGGAACAGATCGGATCTTCTACATCGCGGCTACTGAGGACGAGGCGTACGACGATCAGCTCATCGTGGTCCGGGACACAACTCGGACCATCGATCCATTGCCGCCGACGGACCATGATGCCGATACGGCCGACGTGCCGGAGGGCCCGGACACGCGCCTGAACTACACGGTGGTGTCGTCGGGGTTCGGGGCGCTGGGCCGACTCGTGGGCGGCGTAGGCAACGTCGGGTCGTACACGAGCGGGGGGGCCAGTGACATCGATCCGTTCGCGACGTTGCAGAGCAACGGGGTGGAGGCTGAAGAGCCGGTGGTCGTGTCCCAGGGTGACCGGACGGTGGTGGCGGCCCAGGTACCGTCGGTGTCGTTGGCGGCGTTCGGGGCGACCGGTGATGCGGAGGCGTTGGCCACCGACGACGGCACATCGGGGGAGATCGGCGAGGGTCGCAACGTCGCGAGCGAGCAGGGCGTCCCGGAGCAGGTGGTCCTGAACGAGGAGGACGACGAGGACGGGGACGAGAGTCAGAGCGAGGGCGAGGAGACGGTGGTTCCGGTGACTGATGCGGCCGGTTCGCCGTACCGGAAGGTGGAGTGTTCCGACAACGGCTTCGACGACGACACCACCGAGCGGTCTGACAGCGACGACGTCGATGCCGGCGAGCTGGAGGGCACCGGGGCCGGCACCGGCCACGCCCGGGTGGTCTGCGATCTCGCGGGTCAGCAGGCGCGGGCCACCGCCAGATGGCGGGCGGGTCCGGCTGTCGAGGACGTTGCCGGTCCGGCGGTGGCCGCCGCCGGGTTCGACACTCACCTGTCCCGTAACCCGGAACAGGGCGGCGCCGGGACCGAGACGATGGCGGTGGCCTCCGGGATCGAGTTGCCGGTGCCTGATGTCGGGACACTCCACATTGGTGAGGTGCGTGCCACGGCGGTGACCGCGGCGGCGGGCCGCCCGGGCACGACCCGGGCCACATGGACCCGCACCATCTCCGGTGTGACGGTCACCGGCCCCGACGGCACCCAGCAGTTCCCTCCAGACGCCGAGGACGGTGGGGGCTCCGGTGCGGGTTCGTGTGCCACGGTGGTCACCGTGCAGTCTGGCCAGGACGAACAGCGTCAGGAGGCAGACAACTGCCGCGAGCTCATCGAGGCACTCGACGCGGTGCTGCAACCGACAGTCACGTTCGAACTGCCTGACCCCGACCTGGCTGCCACGCCCCTGGGCGCCTACGCGCAGGTTCGCCAGACCGAAGGCGACTACCGCAACGGGCTGACCCTGCTCGGTGACAACAGCCGGGCCGTCCCGGCCCTGCAGGTGTTGGTGGCCAACGACGGCA
>CAZDIF010000162.1:0-3580 GCA_964505365.1 uncultured Actinomycetota bacterium | reverse complement strand
GCCCTGACCACCCTGCTGCGCCGAATCCGCCTGCGCCAGCTGGTGTCGTCCTGACCCGAAAGGACCTCTGATGGACCCCTTCTCCGGCGCTTCCCGGCTGCTGGCGATCTTCGTCGCCGGCCTGCTCGTCGGTGCCGTGTCGATCGGCTATGTCGCTCCGACCAACCTCGGATCGGATGGCAGCGCGGGCACGGTCGCCGCGCCCGGGGCGGACGGCGTGTTGATCCCACTGCCGAACGACGCGGGCACAGTCGGTGGTGCGGCAGACCCGGGAGCGGGTGGCCCGGGGGTGGACGTCGGCCCCGGCGGCGGCGGCGCAGCGACCACCGGCGGTGGAAGCGGGACCACCAGCAGTGGAAGCGGGACCACCGGCGGTGGAGGCGGCACAACAGGCACTGGTGGCAACAGCGGCGATGGCGGGAACACCGGTGGTGGCGGCGGAGGCAATGACGGCAGCGGCGGCGAGGGGGGCGACGGCAGCGGCGGTAGTGCCCAGCTGTCGTGCGACCGCAGGGGCAACGGTGGCGCGACCGATCGTGGCGTGACGCAGGACTCGATCGTGCTGCGCACCACGGTGGTGGAGTCCGGCGTGGGTTCGGCGTTCCTGGCCGACGTGAAGTGGGGCATGGAGGCCGTCGTCCGGAAGGTCAACAGCCAGGGCGGCATCTGCGGCCGGCAGCTGGACACCGGCTACCGGGACGACGGCTGGAAGGCCAGCGACGGAAGGCGCTACCTGAACTCGTTCATCGAGCAGGGCGCCTTCGCAATCCCCGTGGGGCCGTCGTCGGAGGGCCTCAACGCCGCCATCGAAGCGGGTGACTTCGACCGGACGCGCACCCCGGTGGTGGGCACCGACGGGCTGGTCATCGCCCAGTACGAGTGCACCCCCGAGCAGACGGGATGCGAGGCGGGTGTCGCGCAGCAGTGGGTGTGGCCGGTCGCCGCGGCGACCGTGGCGAACGCCCGGATCATCGCCAAGGACGCCTTCGACAATGGCGCGAAGGACTTCTCGATCGTGTTCGACCGCAACTTCCGGTTCGGGCGCGAGGCTGCGCGGGCGTTCAACGCCGAGGTGAAGAAGCTGACCGGCAGCGACATCGCGGGCTTCAACGAGCAGTTGAACTGTCAGGACGCGTTCTGCGGGATCGAGGCGGGCAGCACCAGCTACTCGGGCCAGGTCAACGAGTGGCGGGACCACCGTGGGGACTTCACGGCACTGTTCATGGAGCCGCAGACCGCACAGGTCTGGATGGGCGACAACAACACCCCACCGGCAAGCCAGCACGACTACGGGGCGTCCCAGACCCTGTTCACCCGCCGGTTCGCGGAGAACTGTGGCAATGCCTGCGATGGGATGCAGGTGTGGACGGGCTTCAAGCCGTTCCTGCAGCAGTACCAGAACGACCCTGCGGTGCGCCAGTACGTCAACGACATCGAGGCCATCAACAACCAGGCTGACCACGACAACCAGTTCGTCGAGGGCGGCTACATCGGCATGAAGCTGCTGGTGGAGGCCCTCGAGGCGGTGGGGCCGAACCTCACCCGCGACCGGCTGAAGGCCACCCTCGACAAGACCCGGCTGTCGACCGGGCTGACCCTGGCCGACCCGCTGAGCTACTCGCGCGACAACCGATACGTGGCGACCAGCATGCAGCGCTGGACCATCAACCACCCCGGCACGTTCTCGGGGTGGCAGGACGGCCCGGTCGTCAAGGACCCGTGCCCGGCCGGAGGGATTGGCACGTGCTGACCGTCACCCGACCTGCCACCCGAGGAGGCGCGCCATCCTGAGCGACCTGCTGGCCACGGCCTTCCTGTCGATCCCGCTGATCGGCGCCTTCGTCCTGTTCACGATCGGGATCGTGGCGATCTACCGGGCATCCCGCGTGCTCAACCTCGCGCACGGCGCCATGGCCGTGGCACCGGCCTATGTCGAGTACTCGCTGGTGCAGGCTGGCCTGCACCCCCTGGCCGGGCTGCCGATCGCGGTCCTGTCCGGTGTCCTGCTCGGCATCGCGGTGGAACGGTTGTTCGTCCGTCGGCTCCGCCCCCAGGGGCCGACCGCCCAGACGGTCGGCACCGTCGCGGTCACCGGGCTCGTGACCGCGACCCTCGCGAAGGTCTACGGCACCTCGGCACTGCGGGCACCGACGATCTTCCCCGAGGGCACGATCCAGGTCGGCGACGTGGCCACCGGCTACGGCGAGGTCGGCCTGCTGGTCGTCGGCCTCGGGGTCGGCGGTGCCGTGTTCGCGTTCTTCCAGTTCACCGGGTACGGGCTGGCGATGCGCGGTGCAGCCGTCAACCGTGCTGCCGCCGGCCTGATGGGCATCGACGCCGACCGTGCCGCCCTCGTGGCCTGGGGGCTCGGCGGCGGCCTGGCGGCCATCGCCGGGGTGCTGCTGGCCGCCGTGACGACGCTGGACCCGTTCACCCTGTCGCTGCAGGTGCTGCCGGCCTTCGTGGCCGGCCTGGTCGGCGGGCTCGAGTCCTTCGTCGGGGCCCTGATCGGTTCGGTCGTGGTGGCCCTGACGTTCGGGCTCGTGCCGATCCTGGCGGACGTCCCGGTGATCGACACGATCTTCGTGCAGTCCGGCGCCCCCCAGTTCGCCCTGACGGTCCTGGCGCTGGTCGTCATGGCCATCCGCGGCCGTCGGGTGGTCGGCGTGGAGGCCGCCGAGGCCGGGCTGACCGCCTCGGCACGCCAGCGGCGCACCACCGGCATCAGCCCGTGGGCGCTCCTGGCCATCGGCGGGCTGCTGGTCTGGCCCCTGGTCGTGCCGTTCTCGGTCGAGGGGGCGACCCTGATCGCGTTCGAGTTCACCATCGCAGCGGTGTCGCTGGTGGTCCTGACCGGGTGGGTCGGACAGATCTCGCTCGCCCAGGGCACCTTCGTCGGCATCGGCGCCTTCGCCACGTCGCTGTTCACCAGCAGCCTGGGGATCGGATTCCCCGCCAACGTCGTCGTGGGAGCCGCGGTCGCCGGCGTGGTGGCGGTAGCGCTGGGGGCGGTCGCGCTCCGGGTGCGTGGGTTGTACCTCGCGGTCGCCACGCTGATCTTCGCCTGGATGGGCGAGACGTTCCTGTTCCGGTCGCCGTGGCTGGGCGCATCGGGCGGATCGACTCAGGTCCCACCCCAGACGATTGGGATCGAGGGCACGTTCCCGTACCTCGACCTCAACTCGCGCACCGTCCTGTACTACGTGATGCTGGCGGTGGTCGTGCTGGTGCTCGCGACCGTGGCCAACCTGCCCGACACGCGCACCGGCCGGGCCTTCTTCGCCGTTCGTGGGTCGGAGATGGCGGCCTCGTCGGTCGGCATCGACGTCACCCGGGTCAAGTTGGTCGCGTTCGGCCTGGCGGGTGTGCTCGCCGGGATCTCCGGCAGCCTGCTGATGATCGAGCTGCAGGTCGTGTCGTCCGAGGAGTTCTTCGTCGCCGCGTCGCTGCAGTTCCTCGCGATCGCGGTGGTGGGCGGGCTGACCTCGCTGGGCGGCGCGGTGGCCGCCGGGATCCTGTTCGCCAGCCTCAACGTCATCTTCTTCACGTTCCCGATCTTCTCCGGCCTGCTGCTGCTGGT
>CAZDIF010000161.1:0-6027 GCA_964505365.1 uncultured Actinomycetota bacterium | reverse complement strand
CCCGACGAGCGCCCCGACATCTACGGCAAGGTCGGCAACGCCGGCGTCTCGATCTGCACGCTCGACGACATGAAGAAGCTCTACTCGGGCTTCAACCTGTGCGACCCGACGACCTCGGTGTCGATGACGATCAACGGCCCGGCCCCGATGATCCTGGCGATGTTCATGAACACGGCCATCGACCAGCAGCTCGAGAAGTTCCGCGCCGACAACCGCCGCGAGCCCACGGACACCGAGGCGGCCAAGATCCGCGAATGGGTGCTGGCCACCGTGCGCGGCACGGTGCAGGCCGACATCCTCAAGGAGGACCAGGGCCAGAACACCTGCATCTTCTCGACCGAGTTCGCGCTGCGGTGCATGGCGGACGTGCAGGAGTGGTTCATCGAGCACGACGTCCGCAACTTCTACTCCGTGTCCATCTCCGGCTACCACATCGCCGAGGCGGGGGCGAACCCCCTCTCCCAGCTGGCGTTCACGCTGGCCAACGGCTTCACCTACGTCGAGGCCTACCGCGCCCGCGGCATGGACATCGACGAGTTCGCGCCGAATTTCTCGTTCTTCTTCTCCAACGGCATGGACGCCGAGTACACGGTGATGGGCCGGGTCGCCCGCCGGGTCTGGGCGATCGCCATGCGGGGGAAGTACGGCGCCGGCGAGCGGGCCCAGAAGCTCAAGTACCACATCCAGACCTCGGGCCGGTCGCTGCACGCCCAGGAGATGAACTTCAACGACATCCGCACGACCCTGCAGGCGTTGTGCGCGATCTACGACAACGCCAACTCGCTGCACACCAACGCCTATGACGAGGCCGTCACCACGCCGTCGCAGTCGTCGGTGCGCCGGGCCCTGGCGATCCAGATGATCATCGACCAGGAGTGGGGCCTCGCCAAGAACGAGAACCCGCTGCAGGGCGCGGCGATCGTCGACGAGCTGACCGACCTCGTCGAGCAGGCCGTCCTCGCCGAGTTCGACAGCATCGCCAACCGCGGCGGCGTGCTCGGGGCGATGGAGACCGGCTACCAGCGCGGGAAGATCCAGGACGAGTCGATGCTGTACGAGCAGCGCAAGCACGAGGGCACGCTGCCGATCGTCGGCGTCAACACGTTCGTGCGTGACAACGGCGACGAGGACGAGGGCGACCACGAGGTCGAGCTCGCCCGCGCCACCGAGGAGGAGAAGCGCTCCCAGCTCGAGCGCGTGCAGGCGTTCCAGCGCGCCCACGCGGACGAGGCGTCCGCCCAGCTGGCGCGGCTGCAGGAGGCCGCCACCTCGGGCGGCAACGTGTTCGCCGTGCTGATGGACGCCGTCCGCCACTGCAGCCTCGGCCAGATCACCGAGGCCCTGTTCGAGGTGGGGGGTCGGTACCGCCGGAACGTGTGAGCGGCCCGCCACGTCCGGTCACCAACTTCTTCGTGACAACGGTTGTGAGGCCAACTATACTTTCGCCCATCGAGGAGTCGGCCAGTTCCCCCGTGCTGGTCGGCTCCTCGATCTTTGCCCGGGGAGCGGGGCGCTGGGCGGTCGCGTCAGCCGTGCGTCAGTCGCGCGCCGGCGGACCCCAGCCGCGTCCCTGGCCCTGGTTGCCCTCGCGCTCGTGCCACGGCCAGTCCGCCGGCCGATCCGGGCCGCCACGTCCACGGCGCCGGTGGTCGGCGGCGGCCGCGGTGTTCCCGGGCGTCGCGGTTCGCGGCTCGCGTGCCGTCTCGGGTTCGGGCTCGGGTGCGGGTTCCGGCTCGGCTGAGGGCTCGGGTGCCGTTGGGGCGGGCGCCGGGTCGGGTGGGGCCGCGGCAGGCACGTCGTCGTCGGGCTCGGGCGCCGAGGCTGTCGGCGGTGACGGTGGCGGTGGCACGGCGACGACGATCAGTTCCGGTTCGGGCTGGTCGTCTGGCTGCTGCGGCGGATCCGCTGGAGTGGCCGCCTCCTGCTGGTCGGACTCGTCGACCTCCGGGACCGGGTCCGGGTCGGCGACCGGTGTGCCGCCCGTCGGCGGCTCGGGTGGCTCGGGTGCCTCGGCCGGGGGCACGGGTGGCGCGGGTACCGGCGGTGCGGCGGCCGGCGGGTCCGCCGGCGCGTCAGGGGAGACGATCGGCTCGACCAGGATCACCGTCGACGCGCTGGCCAGTGCCAGCCCACCGGCCGTCAGCAACAGCCCCAGGGCCTGGCGCACCGCCACCGTCATCGTCGTCCTCCTCGGGTGACCCGCCGGCCGTCACGGACCAGCGGGGTGGACCCGCGCCCGTGGCCGTGCGCCGGATCACCAGCACGTCGCCGTCGCCGAGCACCAGCTGGCCGTCGGGGAGGGACGCGTCGTGCGGGGGAAGCTCGCCGAGGTGCAACTGGTACGCCGGAGCGCAGGCGCATGCTACGTCGCCGGACCCCGGTGGCGCCATCTCCTCCGGCATCACCACGAGCCGGATGCCGTGGTCGACCGCGACGACCAGCCGGCGGTCCACCTCCTCCGCGTCCTCGGGCAGCGTCAGCGTCGCCGCGAGGTCGCTGGTCAGTTGCAGGACGAGCCCCACGTCGACCGCCTCGTCGTCGCCCTGCCCCACGACCAGTGCCGTCTGGCCCGGCGCCAGGTCCGGTAGCGCGAGGCCGTCGCCGACGACGTGCGCCGCGGCCGCACCGCTGGCCACGGTGGTCGCCCGCACCGTGAGGTCGCCCGTCGTCGAGGCGCCCAGGCGGTCGACCGACACGGCCGCGTCGCCATGGCCGTCGACCTCCACCGTGGCGGCCAGCCGTACCTCGACGCGACGTCGGTGGTGGCCGCGGTCACAGCCGCGCTCGACCTCGAGGACCAGGCGAGACCGGTCGGTGGCCCGGACCTGCAGTCCCGGGACCTCGTCGTCGGCGGTCCGGGCGCCCCGCTCGCGCAGCCGCTCGAGGTGCGCGGCCCACAGCTGCTCCACGCGGGTGCCCTCGCCCTCCGCCGCCTCCACCCACGGCGTCGTGATCGTCGGCCCGGGGCCGCGCCCCACGGCCGCGGACACGACGAGGCCGGCACCCCGGGGCCGTGCGGACGTGCTCGCGACCCGGTGCCGCGTGGGTGAGGACACGGCCATCGTCGTGGCACGGGTGCGCGCGTCCGACCAGGTCAGGTGCTCGTCCACCTCGGATGGCGGCAGGGGCCGGTCGGAGACGAGCCGCAGCGTGTGCCGGCAGCAGGGCCGGCCCCGGGCCGCGCGGGCGATGACCGGGTCGTCGTCGCCGAGGTCGATGCGCAGCTCCCAGTCGCAGGGCGCGTCGGGGTCGTCCGCCGGGGTCGCCGGCGTGGTGGCCGTGGCGCTCGTCGTTCCCGTCGGATGCCGCCGGCCCAGCAGCAGGTGCAGGCCGCCCATGGTCGCGGCCAGCCCGACGACCAGCAGCACGGCGACGAGCGCCGGGTCGGCCCCGGCCTCGCCGGCAGTCGCCGCGACGACGATGGTGCCGAGCTGGGTCACGTCGGTTCCCCTGACCGGGGTCGAGGCTAGCCGTGCGGCCCCCTGTCCGAACGGGGGGAGGAGTCCCAGCCCAGCGCGGCGAACCTTCGTACACCCGCCCCGAGAGCTCCCGTTGCCTCGTCCCCTCCACGTGCTGCTGGTCGGCGCACTGCTGTGCACCGCCCCTGCGGTGGCGTCGGCGCCGGCCGACCACGACGTGACCACGCAGGCGATCGCCCCGACGCCCGGCCGCCAGTCGACCGTCGACGAGCCCGCGCCGACGGAACCCGCCGCCACGCCGTCCGCGCCCACGGCCACGCCGACGCAGCCCTCCTCCTCGCCGGACGCCACGCCGCCGGCCACCCCGCCGTCCTCGCCGCCACCCGAGGAGCCGGTCGAGGTCCTCCGGGTGGCCGTGCGCATCCCCGACGCGACCGGGCTCGCCGTCCTCGAACGCGTCCGCGCCCTCGACGGCGTCGCCCACGCCACCAGCGTGCAGGTCGGCCGCTCCCGCGTCGGCGGTGCAGACGGCCCCGCGCTGACCGTGGCGGCGGTGGACGTGGCCGAGTACCGGCGGTTCGCCCCGCAGGTGGTGGCCGACACCCCGGGCGTGTGGGAGCGGCTCGCCGACGGTGAGCTCGTCGTCCTGCACGAGCACGCCGGCCGGCTCGGGTTCGACCTCGGCGGGCCGGCGTGGCTCGGCGGGGACGCCCGGGTACGCGTCCGCGTGGGGGCCCTGGCCAGCAACGGCATCCCGCCTGTCGCCGACGCGCTCGTCGACCGGGCGACCGGTGCCCGGCTGGGCCTGGACCAGACGGCTCCGACGGTCCTCGTGGGCCTTACCGAGGGCGCCGACGCCGATGACGTGGCGGCCCGCATCACCGAGGCCCTCGGCATCGACGCCGAGGTCGTCCCCGATCCGCGCGCGCCCACCCCCGTGACACCCCAGCCGCCGTCGGGCGCCACGGTCTGGGACCGGCTGGCGATGTGCGAGTCGTCCGGGGACTGGACGGCCAACACCGGCAACGGCTACTACGGCGGGCTGCAGTTCCTGCCCGAGAGTTGGTGGCTGGTCGGTGGCACCGGCATGCCCCACGAGGCATCCCGGGAGGAACAGATCCACCGCGCCGAGCTGTTGCTGCAGGTGCAGGGCTGGGTCGCCTGGCCGGTGTGCTCCGTGCGGCTGGGACTGCGGCAACCGTGACGCCGTAGGGTCCGCGGCCCGCCGTCCAGGAGGTCGCCGTGCCGTCCGTGCCCCGCCTCGTCGTCGCCGGCACCCGTTCCGGCGTCGGCAAGACCTCGATCGCCACGGGGCTCATGGCCGCCCTGGCGGCACGTGGGCTGGCGGTGTCCAACCACAAGGTCGGGCCGGACTTCATCGACCCGGGGCACCACGCGCTGGCGACGGGCCGCCCGCCCCGCAACCTCGACGTCGTCCTCCACGGCGCCGAGCGCATCCCGGCCCTGTTCGCCCACCAGGCCGCGGGCGCCGACATCGCCGTCGTCGAGGGCGTCATGGGGCTGTTCGACGGTCGTGCCGCCGGCGACGAGGCGTCGACCTCCCACGTCGCGCGGCTGCTCGATGCGCCCGTGCTGCTGGTCGTGGACGCCTCGGCCTCGTCCCGGTCGGCCGCGGCGGAGGTCCACGGGTTCGCCACGTTCGACCCGCGCCTGCGACTCGGCGGGGTGATCCTCAACCGGGTCGGGTCGGAGGGCCACGAGGCACTGCTGCGCGAGGCGCTGGAACCCCTGGACGTGCCGGTCGTCGGCGTCGTGCGTCGCCGTGAGGACCTGCACACGCCGTCCCGCCACCTCGGCCTGGTCCCGGCCGCCGAGCGCCACGACGAGACCCGTGCCACCGTCGCCGCGCTGGGGGAGGTCGTCGGCCAGTCGGTCGACCTCGACGCCGTCCTGGCCCTGGCCCGCACGGCCGGCCCCGTGCCCGCCGACCCGTGGGACCCGCACGCCGAGGTCGTCCGGGCCGGGGCCACGCCGGACGACGGGACCCGCCCCGTCGTCGCCGTGGCGGGCGGACCGGCGTTCACCTTCACCTACGCCGAGCACCGTGAGCTGCTCACCGCCGCCGGTGCCGACGTGGCGGTGGTCGACCCGCTGGCCGACGAGGCCCTGCCGGAGGGCACGACCGCGCTCGTGCTCGGTGGCGGGTTCCCCGAGACCTATGCCGAGGAGTTGTCGGCGAACGAGCCGCTGCGGCGTGCCGTCGCCGCCTTCGACGGGCCGGTCGTCGCCGAGTGCGGCGGCCTGCTGTACCTGTGCCGGACGCTGGACGACATCCCGATGTGCGGGGTGCTCGACGCCGAGGCGACCTTCACCCACGGGCTGGTCATCGGCTACCGCGACGCCGTGGCTGCCTCCGATTCCGTGCTGGGCCCGGCGGGCACGACCACCACGGGGCACGAGTTCCACCGCACCGTGGTCACCCCCCGGGCCGGCGACCGGCCGGCGTGGGACCTGGGCGACCCGGTCGGCGCCGAGGGGTTCGTCACCGGCCGGGTGCACGCCAGCTACGTGCACGCCTCGTGGGTGGCGGCGCCGTCCATGCCCGTGGCGCTGGTGTCTGCCGCCCGCCGGCTGCGAGCCGGCTGAT
>CAZDIF010000160.1:2584-6052 GCA_964505365.1 uncultured Actinomycetota bacterium | reverse complement strand
TCGCCATGCACCCCGAGCCGGCGACCGAGGCCGACAAGGTCACCCGGCTGATCGAGCAGCTCAAGGACCTCGCCCTCGACCACCACGTCCCCATCCTGACGATCTCCGCCGTCGGGTTCGAGGGCATGGACGCCAGCCGCATCCGCCTGCACCACCTCCGCGGCTCCTCGGCACTCGCGTTCGAGGCCGACGTCATCCTCATGCTCAACGAGAAGATGAAGGCGATCTCCCGCGTCCACCTGGCCTACGACGCCCACGCGGAGAAGAAGTTCAAGGACCAGGTCATCTTCACGCTGGAGAAGAACCGCGGCGGCCCGAACCTCATGGACATGGAGTTCCGCAAGGACTTCCGCCACTTCCGGTTCGACCCGGACGGCGGCATGGTCGCCGAGCGGCTGGTCTCCGAACGCCTCGACGAGGACGCGGTCTAACTGGGACCCGTCGTCACCAGGCCGGTGCGGTAGGCCTCGGCCACGGCCTGGGCGGCCGTCTCGACGTGCAGCTTCGCGTACACGCTGGTGAGGTGGTTCTTCACCGTCTTCGGTGACAGGAACAGCTCGTCGGCGATGTCCTGGATCCGTGCACCCCGGGCGAGGATCCGCAGGATCTCCACCTCGCGGTCGGTGAGGTCGGCGCCCGCCACCCCGCCGGCGGCCAGCCGCATCATCCGCATCGCCACGGCCGGGCTGACGAACGGCGCCCCGCCCAGCACCGTGCGCACCGCCATGACGACCTCACCGGTGGAGGCGGTCTTGGCCACGTAGCCGTCGACCGCCGCCTCGGTGGCCCGCCGCAGCGTCATGTCGTCGTCGTGCATCGTCAGCAGCACGATCTTCACGCCCCCGGGGTCCTGCCGGATCTGCTTGGCCGCGTCCAGCCCGTCCATCGACCCCGGCATCGACACGTCAAGCACCGCCACGTCCGGCTGGTGCTCGCGGACGAGCGCGACGGCCTCCTCGCCCGTGCCGGCCTCGCCGACGACGGTCAGTTCGGGCACCGACCCCAGCAGCCGGGCGATGGACTGGCGCACCAGCGTGTGGTCGTCCGCGATCACGATCCGCCCCGGTGTGCTCATCCGTCCGTCCTCCCCGGTGGCAGGTCCACCCGCACCGTCGTCCCCGATCGGTCACCGGGTCTGACGGCCAGGCGCGCGCCGAGCAGGTCGGCACGCTCCTTCATCGCCCGCAACCCTACGCCGCGTTCGATCGTCGGTCCGGCATCCTGCGTGTCCACGCCCACCCCGTCGTCGTCGACCGTGAGGTGCACTCCCCCACCATCCTGCCACAGCACGACGTCGATCCGCTCAGGTCGCCCGTGCTGGACGGCGTTGCTGACCGCCTCCTGGGCGATCCGCAGCAGCTGCAGCTCCGCCTCCGGCGTCAGCGTCACCCGCGGGTCGGCGCGCACGTCCACCGCCACCTCGCGTGTCGAGGTCTCCCGCCCCAGTGCCGCCAGCGCTGCACCCAGCCCGTCGGCCAGTCGTACCGAGCGCAGCCCGTTGACCGTCGCCCGCACCTCGTCGACCGTCTGCGCGACGACCGTCCGCAGCCGCGTCACCTCCGCATTGGCGCCGACGCGGGTGCTGCCCCCGCCCGCGTGGGTGCCCGCCATCTCCATCGCCAGCAGGTCCAGCTCGAACGCCACGTGCACCAGCGACTGCACCACCCCGTCGTGGAGGTCGCGGGCCAGCCGGCGCCGCTCGTCGTCCGCCGACAGGTTGCGCAGGCTGTCGAACATCCGGGCGTTGTCGACGGCCAGGGCCGTCTCCTGGGCCAGCTCCCGGACCCGTCGCGTCAGCGTCCGGGACCGCCGGCCCCAGGCGACCACCGCCACCACGGCACCACGGTCCACCTCGCCCAGCCGCATCGGCACGACGAGTCGCTGGCCCTCCGGCAGGTGGCGGTCCAGCTCGCCCGGCACGGTCCCGTCGGCCAGCCCGTCCGCCAGCAGCCGCGACGGGGCGTGTCCGGCCAGCCCGAACCCGCCCGCCAGCCGGCACAGGCCGGGGGCGTCGTCCTCCTCCAGCAGCACCGCCCCGGCGGTCACCGCCTCGTCGCCCTCGAGCGTCCGCAGGGCGTCGTCCACCACCGCCCCCACCGACAGGCCGCCGACCATCACCTGGGCCTGCCGCGACAGCCGCTCCAGCGTCGTGTTCACGTGCCGCAGCGCCACCAGCTGGTCCACCTGCCTCGACTGGTGGATCCGCTGACCCATCACGCCCGACATGCTCGCCAACGGGATCACCGTCCCCCAGGTGACCAGGTCCAGCGCCTGCGACGTCTCCCGGGCCATCCCGATCATCAGCGGCACCAGCCCCGCCAAGGTCGCCGTGCCGACCAGCACCGCACCGGACCGCGACGGGAACGCGTAGCCCACCTCCGCCCCCGCCACGGCGGCGAACAGCAGGTAGGGCGAGGTGGTCGCCCCGCTGGCCACGATCGCGGCCGCCGCCATCGCCACGTCCACGGCGACCAGCGGGACGGTCAGCGCCCGCAGCCACACCCGCAGCAGCACCCACGACAGCAGCACGACCGGCAGCACCACGGTCGCCGTGCCGCTGAGTGACGCAGCCTCCAGGGACACCGCCGCGGCGAGGGCCGCCGCCCGCAGGACCGCGTACAGGCCCTCCACCGAGGTGGTGGCCGTCAGCGACCGCACCCGTTCCCGCGTCCGGTCGACCACCCCGGTCGCCGGCAGCACCCGGGCCAGGGCGACGGCGAGGTCGGTCGCATCCACCGGGCGGCGCACGACCGGGCCGTCGGCGTCCGGCACCCGGACCCGCTCGCCGGCGAGCAGCACCACCCGTCCCGGCGCGGCCGCCCGCACCCGGTCGGCGAGCTCGCTGTCGGCTGACACCACCCACGCGGCCGCCCGGGGCAGCTCGGCTTCGGGCGGCAGGTCCTCGGCGGCGATCACGTGGACGTCATCGTCGGGTCGGACCCGGCGGATCAGGTCGGCCACCAGCGGCGTCACGTCCGCACAGGCGATCAGCGCCATCGTCGTCCCCCTGCCCCAAGCCTGCGCACCGTCACGGGCCCGCAGCTGCCGCGACACATGCCGAGCACCGCCCGGTGACCACCAGCTCGATGTCCTCCGGCTCGAAGTCGTGTCCCTCCCGCAGGTGCGTGGCCACCTGGTCCACCAGCGTGCCCCGGTGGTGGCTGACGGCGCCGCAGACCCGGCAGACGAGGTGGAAGTGCTCGTCGGGGTGGGCCAGCTCCCACGTGGTCGAGCCCTCCCCCAGCCGCGACGACCGCACGAGGTCCAGCTCCTCCAGCAGCGACAGCGCCCGGTACACCGACGCGAGGTTGACCTCGTCGCCGTGGTGGTCGTTGATGCGGCCGGCGATGTCCTCGGCCGTCAGGTGCTCGCGGCTGGACAGCACCTGCCACACCCGCCGCCGGGGCGGGGTGACCCGGTAGCCGTGCTCGCGCAGGACCCCGGAGAGCGTGCTCGTGTCCACCATGG
>CAZDIF010000160.1:0-2484 GCA_964505365.1 uncultured Actinomycetota bacterium | reverse complement strand
CCCGTGCCCGACACGCCGCTGCTGCCCGACCTCCACGTGTCCACCTCCGTCGACGAGGTCGACGCGGACACCCTCGTCGTGCCCGTCTTCCGCGGGGCCATCGCCGGGCCGGGCGTGGAGGCGGCGCTGGAGCAGCTGGGCCTGTCCGAGGTCCCCCGCTCCGGATCGTTCCGCGGCAAGGCCGGCGAGGTGCTGGTCATGGCCAACCCCGGCGGCCGGCATCGCCGGGTCGTGTTCGCCGGGCTGGGCCGCATGGACGAGCTGCGCCCCGAGCAGGTCCGCCGCGTCGGCGGCGCCGTCGCCCGGGAGCTGCTGCCCACGGCCACCTCCATGGTCACCACGCTGGCGCTGGTGGACCCGGCCGAGGAGTACGTGCGGGCCCTGGCCGAGGGGCTGCTGCTGGGCGCCCACCGCGTCGACCGGTGGCAGACCACGCCCAAGCCCCGGCGGCTGTCCTCGTGCACCATCGTCGTGCCGTCGACGCTGGCCGACCGGGCCCCGGCGCTGCTGGACGCCGCCCGGGCCCACGCCGCCGGGCAGGCGATCACCCGCGAGCTGGTCCTGACGCCCGCGGGCGAGCTGGGCCCGCAGGACGTCGCCGACTGGGCCACCACCTCCCTGCCCGACGAGGTCGAGGTGGAGGTGTGGGACGAGGACCGCCTGCAGGCCGAGCGCTGCGGCGGCCTGCTGGCCGTCGGCAAGGGCTCGGTGCGCCCGCCCCGGCTGGTGATCCTGCGCTACCGCCCGGACAGCCCGGTCGCCGAGGTGGCGCTGGTCGGCAAGGGCATCGTGTTCGACGCCGGCGGGCTGTCGCTGAAGCCCCCGGACAACATGGAGAAGATGAAGTACGACATGACCGGGGCGGCGGTCGTGCTGGGGACCATGGGTGCGCTGCCCGCGATCGCCCCGGGGGTCGCCGTCACCGCCTACCTCCCCCTCGCCGAGAACATGCCGTCCGGGTCCGCCCAGCGGCCCGGCGACGTGTTCACCGCCCGGAACGGCAAGACCGTGCAGGTGCTGAACACCGACGCCGAGGGACGGCTGGTCATGGCCGACGCCCTGTCGCTGGCCGCCGAGTCCGACGCCGACGCCATCGTGGACGTGGCCACCCTGACCGGTGCCGTCTCGCACGCCGTCAGCCGTCGGGCGTTCGGGGTGTTCGGCAACGACGACGACCTGCTCCGGCAGCTGCTGACCGCGGCCGACGACGCCGGCGAGCAGGCCTGGCACCTGCCCCTGTGGGAGGACCTGCGCGAGGGCCTCGACAGCGAGGTCGCCGACCTCGACAACATCGGGAACCGCGACGATGCCGGCGGCGCCAGCGTCGCCGCGCTGTTCCTCCGCGAGTTCGTCGCCGACATCCCGTGGGTCCACCTCGACGTCGCCAGCTCGTCGTGGGCCACCGAGGCCCGCGGCCACCTCCCCGCCATGGCCACCGGCGTGGGCGTGCGGACCCTGCTGCGCTGGCTCGAGACGACCCACGCCTGAGGTCCCTCGCGCGGGTGTGCGGCCAGCGTCCGTCCGACAGGGGTGGGCGGCAGGAGCCGCCGGGGGGCGTGTCGAACCTCCCGGTGGGTGCGTTCGCGAGCCACCCACCACGGAGAGGGACACCACCATGCACACACGAGGGATCCGATCACTGCTCGCCGCCGGCGCGGCCGCCGCACTGGCCCTGACGGCGTTTGCGCCCGCACCGTCCGGCGTGGCCGCACTGGGCGATGCCGAGTTCGAGCGCCTCGGCGGCGTCCGCCTCCCGGCCGATGCCGAGTTCGAGCGGGAGCTCGACCACGGCGCCCCGCTGCCCGAGGACTCCATCGGCATCGGCCCCGGCTCGACGCTGGTGATCACGGTCGAGTACCCGGACGGCGGGTTCACCGGCCTGTGCACCGCCGCGCACGTCTTCACCGACGGCACCGACGCCTACCTCGCCGCGGCCGGCCACTGCTTCATCGACGAGGGCTTCAGCGCCACCCACGGCGAGGGCGCCGACTGGCAGACCGAGTACGTGACCAGCGTGCAGGTGTGCGTGGCCGACTGCCTCGGCGGAGCCACCGGCCTCGTGTCGGCAGCCTCCGGCGCGTACCCGGGCACGCTGGTCGAGATCGGCGACCTCGTCTACGCCCGGCAGGAGACCCCCGAGGGCGACGCGGTCGGCCACGACTTCGGCATCGTGGAGATCCCGCCGGAGCTGTACGACCAGGTGCGCACCAGCATGCCGGTGTGGCACGGGCCCACCTCGACGTCCACGACCGAGCAGGTCGACCCCGGCGAGCTGGTCGTGCACTACGGCAACGGCGTCGGCGTCGGCGAGGTGTTCCCGACCAAGGCCCGCGGCGGCCCCGGCGTGGCCACCGACGACGGCGCCTGGTACGCGGACTCCGCGGCCGCCCCCGGTGACTCCGGCTCCGCCGTCAACATCGCCCAGGTCGGCGGCGACGGCGTGGTCACCGGCGAGTTCGCCGCGGGCGTGCTCACCCACCTCGT
>CAZDIF010000159.1:1709-6058 GCA_964505365.1 uncultured Actinomycetota bacterium | reverse complement strand
GGCTGCCGGGCCTACTTCGAGACGCACCAGTACGGCAACGCCGAGCTCGCCGACTTCCTCGCCGCCCTCGAGGAGGCGAGCGGCCGGGACCTGTCGACGTGGTCGACCCTCTGGTTGGAGACCGCGGGGATGAACACCCTGGCGGGGTCGTACGAGGTCGGTGACGACGGCACGTTCACGTCGTTCGCCGTGCTCCAGGACGCGCCCGACGAGCATCCCACGCTGCGACCGCACCGCCTCGCCATCGGCGTGTACGACGACGAGGGCGGCCGGCTCGTGCGGACGGTGCGGGTCGAGGTCGATGTCGACGGCCCGGTCACCAAGGTGTCGGAACTGGTCGGCGCCGACGCGGGAGCGATGGTGCTCGTCAACGACGACGACCTGACCTTCGCCAAGGTGCGCCTCGACGATCGCTCGATGGCGGTGCTGGTCGACGAGCTGTCGCGCCTCGACCGGTCGCTGCCGCGGGCGCTGGTGTGGTCGGCGGCCTGGGACATGGTCCGTGACGCGGAGCTGCCCGCGACGACGTGGGTCGACCTCGTGGTGGCCAACGCCGGCAGCGAACCGGTCGTCGGGGTCGTCCAGCGGTTGACACAGCGGGCCCTGACCGCGGCCGAGCGCTACGCCGCACCGGAGCGCCGCGACGACCTGCGGGCACGGCTCGCCGACCACGCGCGCAAGCAGCTGCAGGACGCCGAGCCCGGCAGCGACCACCAGGTCGTGTGGGCACGCCAGCTCGCCAGCGCCTCGCAGACCCCCGACCAGGTGCAGGCCGTCGCCGACCTGCTGGAGGGCACGTGGACGGTCGAGGGACTGGCCGTCGACACCGAGCTGCGGTGGCACCTGCTGGTCCAGCTCGCCCGGGCCGGCGCGGTCGACCTGGACCGGATCGACGAGGAGCTCACGCGCGACCGCACGGACATCGGCGAGCGCCACGCCATGACGGCCCGTGCCGCGCTCCCGTCCGCCGAGCAGAAGGCGGACGCGTGGCGACGGCTGACCGAGGACACCGACCTGTCGCACACGCTGTCGCGCCAGCTCTGGAAGGGCTTCCAGCAGATGACGCAACCCGACCTGCTCGCGCCCTACGTCGAGCCATACTTCGCGGTCCTCGCGGACCTGTGGGAGCAGCGGCCCCTGTCGTGGGTCATCGAGTTCGCCGAGGAGATGTTCCCGCACCCGGCCATGGGGCGAGGGGTCCGCGAGCACACCGACCAGGCGCTGGCGCGCGAGGACCTGCCCGGTCCCCTGCGCCGCGTGCTGCTGGAGCAGCGGGACCTGCTGGCCCGCGCCATGGCCGCTCGCGAGGCCGACGTCACCGCCTGAGTCACGGCCGGTCCCGGCCGGGGATCCGGACCGATGTCGGGAGGTCCTCGGGCCGGTCCCAGTCCCGTGCGAACGAGCCGGTGGGGTCGACCTCGCCCCAGGCGTCCGCGTCCACCCGGAGGGCGTCCAGCCAGCCGAGCAGTCGCCGTGGCGAGCGTTCCCCCGCCGCGACGCGGCGCTCGATGGCGGCGAGGGCGTCGTGCTGCAGGACCGCGTGGAGGGCCTGGACGTGCCCGTCGACCACGGGCACCGCGGCCGGACGACCGCGGTCTCGGCACAGCTCGTGCAACAGGTCCGGCAGTGCCACCGACGGGTGCGGCGCGTCCACGGGCACGAGCGCGATCGCGTCGGCCGTCGAGGCCCGCAGGGCGCCGAGCAGCCCGGCGATCGGGCCGGACAGGTCGTCCGCGTCGGCGACCTCGTCCGGAAGGCCCAGCGAGCGTTCCCCGCAGGCCACGAGCACGCGGTGCCCCGTCCCCCGGTGTGCCTCGGCCACGTGGTCGACCAGGCGCCGGCCGCCGACCGGCAGCAGGGCCTTGTCGGTCCCCATCCTCCTCGAGGCGCCACCGGCGAGCAGGACCACGTCGAGGGTCACGGCAGCCGCCACGCGTCCACGACGTCGTTGGCGGCGACGTCCGGTGAGCCGGGTGCGAGGTCCAGCAGGACGGTGGTCCGCGCCATCCGGGCGAGGTCCGCCGAACCGGACCCCGGGACCGGGGCGTAGCGGCCCTCCGGATCCGGCCGCGCGGGGACGAGGAGCCGACGCTGCGGGTCACGGGGCATCGGCTCGCCGGCGACGACGGCCTCGGGTCGCGGTGTCGGACGGCCCGCGAGGGCGGCGACCACCGGGCGCACGACGGCCACGGCGACGGCGACGGCGGCCAGGGGCGATCCCGGCAGGCACAACAGGGTGGTCCCGTCGTCGAGCCGCCCCCATGCCATCGGTCGCCCGGGCCGCAAGGCCAGGGAGGCCGCGCGGCCGCATGGCAATGTGGCCACGAGGGCCGCGACACGGTCGCGTGGCCCTACGGATGCCCCGCCGATGGTCAGCACCACGTCGGCCCGCTCCCCCAGTGCCTCGACGGCCGCGCGCAGCGTGGCGGTGTCGTCCTCGACGGGGTCGGCGCGCACCACGGTTGCGCCGTCGGCAGCGAGGAGCCGGTCCAGCGCCGGGGCCACGGCGTCGGGCGTGCTCCCGGCCACGACCTCGTCGCCCGTGGGCAGCACGGCGACCCGGACGCGCGGGCGCACCCGGACCTCCGTGACCCCGCAGCCGGCCAGCCCGCCCACGGCCAGTGCTCCCACGACGGTGCCGGCCGGGAGGAGCACGTCGCCCGAGCGCGCGTCGTCGCCGGCGGGGCGTACGTCACGGCCGACCGGCACCGGCGTGGTCAGCACCGCCTCCTGCCCGTCGATCGCGACCACCTCCCGCCGGGCCACCGCGTCGGCTCCTACAGGCGTTGCCGCTCCGGTCGCGATGGACCGGGCGCTCCCTGGGGCCAGCGGTCGGACGTCGTCGTGGCCGGCGAGGCTCTCCCCGTCGAGGCGCAGCCGGACCGGCGTGGACGGCGTCGCCGTCGCGGTGTCGGCCGCATGGACCGCGATCCCGTCCATGGCGGCGCGCGCCTGCGGGGGCAGGGCCCCGGGTGCGCGGACGTCCTCGGCCAGGACGAGGCCGTGCGCGTCCTCGACCGGCACCCGCACCGACGGGCGCGTCGCGAGGCCCTCGAGGACCTCGGCAACGACGTCAGCGGGTGGCTCCGGTGACGTCACGCGGGCAGCACCTCCACCGGTACGGCGGTGAGGCCGGCCGTGCCCGAGAGGGGGTCGAGTCCCCCGGCACGCGTCAGGAGGTTCACGTTCACCCCGGGGCGCGCGCTCGCGACCGACAGCTCGATGCCCTCGAGGTCGTGGCCGAAGCCGTGGGGCAGGCTGACGACGCCGCGCCGGACGTCCTCGGTGCGCTCGACCGGCACGACCACCTCGCCCGTCTTGGACCGCACCACCGCCCGGTCCCCCAGCTCCCAGTCGCTCGCGTCGTCGGGGTGGACGTGGAGCGTGCAGAGGTCCCGCGCCCCCTGCAGCCCCGCGACGTTGTTCCCCCACGAGTTGTTCGTGCGCAGGTGCCGGCGGCCGACGAGGAGCGTCTGCTCGGGCGCCCGGTCCAGCAGGTCGCCCAGCCGGGGCAGGTCGGCCACCAGGTCGGGCGGGGCCAGCTCGATGCGACCCGAGCGCGTGGTCAGGACCCCGGGCACGCGTGGCTGCAGCGGGCCCAGGTCAACGCCATGTGGATGGTCCGCGAGGCGGTCGAGGGACCAGCCGTCCGGGTCGTCACCGAACGCGTCGCCGTAGGGGCCGGAGCGCAGCAGCAGGTCCAGCAGGCGTTCCGGTCCCCGTCGCGGTGCGACCGCCGCCAGCAGCGCATCCCCGTCGCGGTCACCCGTCCTGGCGGTGGGTCGAGAGGCGAGCATCGACGCGAGCCCCGCCGCGGTCATGTCGTCCAGCACCCCGGCGTCCACGTCGGCGCCCGCCCCCTGCGCCACGGCCGCGATGCGCAGGAAGATCTCCTCCTCGCCCATGAGGTGCTCGGGCAGCGGCAGCGGGGGCGGCGTGTACTGCAGGAACTGGCGGATGGCCAGGCCGCCGAACGTGAGGTCGGCGTGCCCGCGATAGCGCGACGGGGGCGGTGGCAGGATGACGTCGGCGTGGCGCGAGGTCGCCGTCACGTAGGGGTCGACGCAGACGAACAGGTCGAGCTCGTCGAGCGCCCGTCCGAGCTCGTCACCGTCCGGGGCCGAGAGCACCGGGTTGCCGGCCAGGCACACGAACGCCCGCAGCTGCTCGGGGCCGGGCGTGGTGATCTCCTCCGCCAGGGCGGCTGCGGGGAACTCGCCGAGGACCTCGGGGTAGGCCGAGACCCGACTGTGGAAGCGCCCGAAGCGCTGGGCCGGCCGCCCGCTGCGGTCCTCGTGCCACGGCTGCGGGAACATCGCCCCGCCCGGACGGTCGAGGTTGCCGGTCAG
>CAZDIF010000159.1:0-1609 GCA_964505365.1 uncultured Actinomycetota bacterium | reverse complement strand
CGAACAGCGTGTGCGCGATCCCGGCCAGCAGGAGTCCGTCGGTGCCCGGGCGGATCGCCAGGTGCTGGTCGGCCATCGCGGCCGTCCGCGACCGCCGCGGGTCGACCACGACGAGCCGGCCGCCCCGGTCGCGCAGGGCACGGAGCCGTCGACGCACGTCGGGCACGGTCCACAGCGACCCGTTGGACATCAAGGGGTTGGAGCCCAGCAGGACGAGCAGATCGGTGCGGTCGATGTCCGGGACCGGGATCGCCAACGGGTCGCCGAACACCTCGGCGCAGGACCGGTGCTTGGGCATCTGGTCGAGCGTGCTGGCGGAGGCCACGAACCCCGGCCGCAGCGCCGTGGTCAGGGCCTTCACGTACAGCTGCCCGGCGAGCGTGTGGACGTTCGGGTTGCCGAGGTAGAGGCCGACGGCCTCGTGCCCGTGCTCGTCCAGGATGGGCCGCAGGCGCTCGTCCACGTACGCGAAGGCCTCCTCCCAGGTCACCGTCCGCCAGCCGTCGCCGTCCCGGATCCGGGGCGCCTCCAGGCGATCGGGGTCGTGGTCGAGCTCGCCGAGGAGCGCACCCTTGGGGCAGACGTAGCCCCGGCTGAGGGGATGGTCGTCATCCCCGTGCACGCCGACGATGCGGTCCCCCTCGAGGTCGAGCACGAGGCCGCAGGTGGCCTCGCAGAGCGGACAGGTGCGCAGGGCGGTGGTGGGCACGGGGTCCTCGTCGTCTCGTCCACCGACGAGTCTGCCACTCGGCCGCCCTCGCCGCCCAGCGGAACCGCCCGCGCCAGCTATGGTCCCGCCCGGCCGACGTCCCGCCAGGAGGCACCGTGCAGCCGCACGCCCGACGCGAGGTGCCCGAGGTCGAGGTCCGTCGCGGGATGCTGCTCGAGGTCCTCGGCGACTCGTTCGTCGGTGAGGCCGTCGGCGTGCGAGGCTCGGCCGTGGTGCTGCGCGACCGCCGCGGTCGTGAGCGCGCCTTCGAGGTGGACGGCGCCGGATTCATGCTCGACGACCAGCTGGTGCGCCTGCGGCTGCCGGCACCACGCGGGCCGGTCACCCCACCGGGAACCCGGACGACGGCATCGGGCTCGGTCGCGGTCGACCACGGCCCACGGACCGCGCGGGCGGCCCGGATCCTCGTCGAGGGCATCCACGATGCCGAGCTGCTGGAGCGCATCTGGGGCGACGACCTCCGGGTCGAGGGCGTCGTGGTCGAGGTCCTGGACGGCGTGGACGACCTCGAGGCGGTCGTGCGGGCGTTCGGCCCGTCCCCCACGCGGCGGCTGGGCGTGCTCGTGGACCACCTCGTCCCCGGCAGCAAGGAGGCCCGCATCGCGGCGTCCGTGACGGACCCGGACGTCCTCGTCACCGGCCACCCGTTCGTGGACGTGTGGGCCGCGGTCAAGCCGTCGGTGGTCGGCATCGAGGCTTGGCCCGAGATCCCGCGCGGCACGCCCTGGAAGGAGGGCGTGTGCCGGGCGCTCGGCGAGGACGATCCCGGGCGGTTCTGGAAGCGGATCCTCGCGTCGGTGCAGGTCTACACCGACCTCGACCGCTCCCTCGTCGGCGCCGTCGAGCAGCTCATCGACTTCGTGACCGAGGTCCCCGAGG
>CAZDIF010000158.1:0-6059 GCA_964505365.1 uncultured Actinomycetota bacterium | reverse complement strand
TCGTCAGCAGGTAGTCCCACACCTGCTCTGGAGGGCAGGCAATGAACTGGCTGAAGAGCCCACCGTCCAGCCATCGGTCCTCACCGCGCTGCAGAGCCACCCTCGTGCGCTCCCTCCAGCTGCCTGGCCGACGAGTTCGACGTGGACCCCAGCGGGGGACCACCCTATCCGGGGCCGAGGCAGGGCTGGTTCATTCGGCGGTCCTCACGGCAACGGCGGGTCGGATCCGGCTGGCACGGTGGGCCGGCCAGCTGGCGGCGGCGATCGACGCGACCAGCGTCGTCGCAAGCAGCGCGGTGACCTCGGCCCACGGCACCTGGAAGGCGACATCGAGGTCGCCGAAGACCCCGGCCTTGGTGACCAACTGGTAGGCGGTCACCCCGCCCAGGAGCCCACCGACCAGGATGCCCTGCAGGGTGGTGAACGCGGCTTCGAGCATGAAGGCTCGCCGCACCGTGGTCGTCTGGAGTCCGACGCTGCGCAGCACGCCGATCTGCTGCCGGCGGTCGCGGACGGCACGGATCATGACCACGCCCAGCCCGGCGGTCCCCACGACGAGGCCGAGCAGGAGGTAGCCCTGCAGGATCCGCAGGAACTGGTGGTTCTGCTGCTGGCGTCGCGCCACGAGCGTGTCGAACGTCTCCGCCTGCACCCCATGTCGGAGATGGTCCTGTTCGAGCCTGTCGGCCACCTGCTGTGCGTCGGTCGTCCTGTCCACGGCGACGTAGAGGCGGTTGGCCGGGCGTGTCCGACCGGCCAGCCTGTCGAGGCTCGCGGCGGACATGAACGCCCCGGAGCGTGCCAGCCCACCCTCCATGACGCCAACCACCTGCCGACGACCTCGCTGGCCGGTGATCGCGTCGCGAACCTCGACGACGTCGCCGAGCTGGACGGACTGTGGGCTTCCACCCTCCTGGAGGAATCGTGACCCCACGATCATCGTGGATGGGTCGTCGAGCACCTGCTGCCACACGGCCTGCTCGTCGCCGATGTCGGGGACCCAGCGGTCCAGGGCCGGCGGGTCGGCGTGTAGGAAGTCCTGGTCGTAGCCGGAGGCGAACCAGCGCCGGAACTCGTCGTGGTCGGGTGCCCGGAACGCGATGTCGAAGCCGGCGTGCCGCAGCGGGGCGACGGCGGTCACGCCCTCCACGCTGCGCACGGCCTCCGCGGGCAGGGGGTCGGTGGCCGTGCTGGTGGCGAGCAGGTCGTAGCCGCCTCCCTCGGCGTCGGCGAATGCCTCCGCCTGCCCACCGAACACCTGTGCCACCACGGAGACCAGCACCAGCGTGAAGACCACGAGGGCATACATCGCCATGGTCATCGTGGTCCGGAAGGGGCGGGCCAGCGGGTAGGCGAGTCCCAGCCGGGCGGTCACGCTGCTGCCTCCCCCGACCAGGGCCCTGGCCAGGCGCCCGACGACCGACTGGTGACGGGCGAGCACGACCACGGCTGCGCCGGTGACGACCAGCCCCTGGACGACGAAGACGCCCACGTCGGCGTCCCGGAATGCCGCCGGGACCAGGGACGGGGCTGCCAGGCCCCAGGCGGTGACGGCCAGGCCAAGCGCGGGGACCATGCGGTGGCGTGCGGCTCCCTGTCCGGCCAGTACCCCGAGCCCCAGGGCACCGATGGCGGGGCCGAGGAGCAGGCCGACCCCGTTCCCGTCGGCGGCACCCGTGATCGTGGCGGCGGTTCCCACCAGGGTCGTCACGGTGGCGAGGACGAGGCGGGCCCCGGGCCGTCGCGATCGCGAGGGTTCGGGGAGCTCGCGGATGGCCCGGATGATGTTCAGGCGGCTGATGCGGACGCTGGTGATCGCGATGGTCAGCAGCGAGATCAGCAGGCCGACGAGCAGTCCCGTCACCAGGCTGCGGGGCTCGGCGGCGAAGGTCAGGTCCAGCGCGAATCCGGCCGGCCCCCCGGAGATCCCCCGGGCCACCTGGATGATCGCCGCCCCGACCCCCAGGCCCGCGAGGGATCCCAGCGCGGCGGCAGGGACTCCGTAGACGGTCCCTTCCAGCAGCAGGCTGCGGACCAGTTGTGGCCGCTGCATGCCGACGGCGCGAAGGGTCCCGAGCTCGCTGCGGCGCTCGGCGGCCAGCATCACGAAGACGTTCACCAGCAGGAGCACCCCGGCGAGCACGGCGAAGGTTCCAAGCCCGAGGAAGATCTCCGACAGCCGGGACGCCACCTGGTCCGCGGTGTCGAGCCGCTGCTGCTTGACCGGGGTGACCTCCGCCTGCGGCAGGTCGGCAACGCGGTCTTCGAGCAGCGCGGTGACCCGGTCGCTGTGGTCGGCGCCTGCCAGGACATCACCCTCGTTGGACACGAAGGCGGTCGCGAGCGGCTGGGCCGGTACACCCCCGTCCGGGCCCGCGGCGACGAGGTCGTCGAGCGCGCCCGGCGGGAGGAACAGGTTGTGGCTGCCCGCCCCCGGGTCGGTGCTGAAGCCGGCCAGTCCCACCCGCGGCAGGATGCGGCCGACCTCGAAGGTCTGTTCCCGGCCGTGGGCGAATACGGTGACCCGGTCACCGGTGGTGGCGTCGAGGGCCTTGGCCAGGTCCGTTGCCATGGCCACCTGCCCGGGCGGGGGAGTGGGTGCGCCGTCGAGGCCGGTGGTCTCCGGCCGGTCGGTCAGCTCCCGTGCGGCATCGAACGGCACCTGCAGCAGTTGGACGTCCGGGTGCACGGCGGCCTGGTCGCTGCCCATGCGCACCCCGACGGTGCCCCGGCTGCGCAGCCCGATCGCGAGTCCCTCCACCTCCGGGTGGTCCTCCACCCCGGCCAGGGCTCGGCGAAGGCGTGCCGGGGAATCGGCCCCGGGCGCGGTGACGGTCTCGTCCACCGGCCCCAGCTGCGTGAACGCACCCGCCTGCAGCGAGCTGCGCAGGGAGTCGCCCACCACCAGCGAGCCGGTGATGATGGCGGTGCCGAGCAGGATGCCGAGGGCGACCAGGACCGTCTCCGTGGGCCGCCGCCCTGCTGCCCGGGTCGCCAGTCGCCGCACCTCGGGACGGCGGATCGCCGTCGCCACGGCGAAGAGGACCGGGATTCCCACGATGACTGCGAGCACGAACGTCGACATCGTTCACGCCTCCCGCACGCGGTCGTCGACGATGAGCCCGTCCCGCATGGCGACCACCCGGTCGGCGGTCGCGGCGACCTCCTCGTCGTGGGTCACCAGGACGATGGTCAGGCCCTGGGCGTGCAGGTCGCCCAACAGGTGCATGATCTGCGCCGCCGTCGCGCTGTCGAGGCTGCCGGTGGGCTCGTCGGTCCACACGATCTGCGGCCGCGGCGCCAGCGCCCGGGCGATCGCCACCCGCTGCTGCTGGCCACCCGAGAGCTCGGCGGGGCGGTGGTCGACCCGACCGTCCAACCCCACATCGGAGAGGACCTCGAGTGCGCGGGTGCGCGCAGCCGCGCGTGGGCTGCCCCGCAACAGGAGCGGCAGCTCGACGTTCTCGACCGCGCTGAACACGGGCACGAGGTTGAAGGCCTGAAAGATGAACCCCATGGCCCGGCCACGGAACGCCGTTCGTTCGCGGTCGGGCATCGCCTGGATGTCCCGTCCGGCGACCGACACACGTCCGGCGTCGACGTCGTCGAGCCCGGACAGGCAGTTGAGCAGGGTCGTCTTGCCGGAGCCAGACGGGCCGACGATGGCCACCAGTTCCCCGGCGTCGACCTGCAGGTCGACGCCGGCCAGGGCGTCGACCGTGGTCGCGCCCGCCCGATAGGTCTTCACCACCCCGCGGGCCTCGACGATCGGACCCGGGGACGGGGGTCCGGTCGCTGCGACCTCCTCGACCGGGCGTGGTGGGCGGTGGGGCGATGTCGAGGTTGGCATGGGATCCTCCGCTCGCTTCTCAAACGATTGCTTGATCAGCGACGATACGGATCCAAGCCGATATGGTCAAGAGATGATTTGAATATCAATCCGGTGCAGTCGTCGACCCCGTGCGCCGACGTGCGAATCCTCAGGACTCGACGGGGCCACCGTTCTGGCGCCACTCGGGGAAGCCGTCCTCGAGGCGGATGGCGTGGCGCCCGTGATCGCGAAGCCGCCGGACGGCGTCGTCGGCGTACACGCAGTAGGGGCCCCGGCAGTAGGCCACGACGTCGCCGTCGGGCAGGTCGTCGAGCAGGTCGTCCAGCCGGTCCGGGGGGATGGAGATCGCCCCCGGCACGTGGCCCGCCTCGTACTCGACCTCGGGGCGCACGTCGACGAGGGTGACCTCGCCCCGGTCGAGCCGGTCCTGCAGCTCCTCGCGGCTGATCGTCTCCAACTCGGCTCGGTCGCCGAGGTAGGCGCGGACGAGCCCGTCGAGGTCCTCGAGCTGCGTCGCGGCCAGTTCGCGCATGGCCCGCCAGACCGCGGCGACCTCCTCGGAGGCCAGGCGATAGTGCACGTGGGTGCCGCTGCGGCGGGTGGCCACCAGACCCGCGCGGGCCAGCGTGCGCAGGTGGTGCGAGGTGTTCGCCAGGCTCTGATCGATCTCGGCGGCGACCTGGTCCACCGTGCGCTCGCCCTGGGCCAGGATCTCGATGATCTGGGCGCGCCGGCCCGACCCCATCGCTGCGGCGATCGACGCGAGTGCGTCGAACAGCGCGTCCTTGGCCTGCCGGCGTTCGGTCGGGGTCGCCATGGTCACCTCCTCGACGCCCCCAGCCTACCAGTGCTCAAACGTTGGCTTGACAAACATCCGACCAGTGGGGACCCTCATGATCAAGAGATCCTTTGATCAGTCCGCCGAGTCGACTGGAGTGCCAGTGCCACGCACCCCAGACCATCGAGACCACCCCGTCTTCGCCCGGCTGTGGGCCCCGCTGGCCCGCGGGATGGACCGGCAGGGGGGTGCCGAACGCCGCGTGCAGCTGCTGGCCGGCCTCGAGGGCCGAATCGTCGAGGTCGGGGCGGGGACCGGGACCAGCTTCCCGCACCTGCCCCAGGCGGTCACCGACGTCGTCGCCGTCGAGCCCGAGCCGTACCTGCGGCGGCTGGCGCACGAGGAGGCCGAGCAGTCAGCCGTCCCGATCGAGGTCGTCGACGGCGTCGCGGGTGACCTCCCGGTCGCCGACAACAGCGCCGACGCGGTGGTCACCTCGCTGGTGCTGTGCTCGGTCCCCGACCAGCGGCGTGCGCTGGCCGAGATAGCCCGCGTTCTGCGCCCCGGTGGCCGCCTGCGGTTCTTCGAGCACGTGGTCGCCGAGCGCCCGGCCCACCGCCGACTGCAGCGTGCGCTCGACGCGACCGTGTGGCCGACGCTGGCCGGGGGCTGTCACACCGCGCGGGAGACCGTCGACGCCATCCGCGCGGCCGGCCTGACCATCACCTCGCTCGAACGCATGCGCTTCCCCGACACCCCTGTTCCCATGCCCACCTCGCCCCACGCGCTGGGCGAGGCGGTCCCTACCCGTGGTACGGACCCACGAAGCTGACGAGCCACTCGCCGGTCGCCGACTGCTCGGCCAGCACGTACACCGGGTACGTCGTGCGATCGAGATCGACCAGGCACTGTCGCTGCCCCGGATCCTGATGGGGCACACAGTCATACGGCGTCGTCGTGGGGATGCCCATGGCGAGGGCCCTCTCCACGTTGTACGCCGGGACACTCCATCGCCGCATGCCCTCCGCATCCTCGCGGGACCACGCGTCCACGAAGACCGTGATCTCGTCGTACTCGGGCGCCTGGTCCTCCGCCCCCGCAGGTTCGGACGACTCCGGTGCTGGCGACTCCGGTGCTGGTGACTCCGGGCCGTCGACCGCGGGGACCTCCTCCTCGACAGAGTCCCCGGTCGCCCCGTTGGCGGGATCCACCTCGCCGGTCGGGCCCACCACATCCGCGGGGTCCTCGATCAGCGGGCTGCTGGGATCGCGCACCAGAGAGCCTGCCAGGGGGATCGCTGCCAGGACCGCGGCCACCACGGCCGCTGCGCCAGCGGCACGGGTCGCCACGCGGCGACGGCGGGCGCGCTGGCGCACACCGGCCAACGTGGTCGACGGGGCGGTGAGCCCCTCGGCCACGCCGTGCAGCGCACGTTCCAGGTCGGTCTCG
>CAZDIF010000157.1:0-6066 GCA_964505365.1 uncultured Actinomycetota bacterium | reverse complement strand
CGGGTGACGGTGACCTCGCGGGCGTTGCGGTCGGCCAGCAGGCCGGCCAGGGTCGCCAGGGCGATCTCCGGCGGGGTCTTCGAGCCGAGGTCGAGGCCGATCGGCCGTTCGATCCGGGCGATCTGCTCGTCGGTGAACCCGGCGGCCCGCAGCCCGTCGATGTGGGGGGGCGTGTGCCGCTTGGACCCCATGAGGCCGATCCAGCGGGCGTCGGACCGCAGGGCGTCGGCGAGGTGGTCGACGAGGTCGTCGATGTCGTGGTCGGTGGCCACCACGTCGCAGGTCGGGTCGAGGCCGGCCTCCTTCACCGACGCCACGACCTGGTCGGCGTGCCGGCGGTGGTCGTCTGACACGCGGGCCGGATCGTTCTCGACGAGCACGGTGCGGTAGCCGAGCTCGCGGCCCCAGTGCAGCAGCATCAGCGCCACCGGCGAGGCGCTGATCGCCACCAGCGTCCAGTCCCGGTCGACGGTCCCGTCGCCGTGCGCCAGCGCGCAGGCCTCGTCGAGCCCGTGCGTGTGCCCGTGGTCGTGCGTGGTGTCCCCGTGCTGGGCGTGGGCGTCGCCGTGGCTGGCGGGGTGGTCGGCCGTGTCGCCCGCCAGCAGCTGGAGGGCGTGGGGCAGCAGCGGCAGTACGGCCGCCAGCGACTCGGTCGCCCCCCGGGGCGAGCCCGGCACGTCCACGACCAGCGTGCGCCCGCGCACCCCGGCCGTCGCCCGCGACAGGTCCGCCATGGGGGTGGAGGCACGGCCGGCCGCCCGCATGGCCTCGGCCAGCCCGGGGGCACGCCGGTCGATGACGTCCTCGGTGGCCTCGGGCGTGACGTCGCGGGGCCCGAACCCGGTCCCGCCGGTGACCACGACGAGGTCCACGCCGGTGTCGTCGGCCAACCGGCGCAGGGCACCGGCGATCCGGTCACGGTCGTCGGGGACGACGACCCGGTCCGCGAGGTCGAAGCCGGCGTCGGCGAGCTGCTGCGCCAGCGCGTCGCCCGACGCGTCCTCGCGGGTCCCGTGGGAGACGCCGTCGCTGGCGGTCACGATCGCGCAGGTGTGCATGGCGGCTCCCTCACCTCGGGCGGTCCTACCGTGTGCGATGGTACGAGGCCCGGGCGTGGAGGAACGATGCGTGAGCCGCAGGTCGCCGCGGTCGTGCTCGCGGCCGGGCGGGCGTCCCGCTACGGCGCGACGAAGCAGCTGGCCGAGGTCGACGGCCGCCCGCTCGTCCTCCATGCCGTGGACGTGGCGCGCGATGCGGGCCTCGCCCCCGTGGTCGTGGTCGTCGGCCACGACGCCGCCGCCGTCCGGGCGGTGCTGCCCGACGGCGTGGAGGTGGCCGACAACCCGGACTTCGCCCACGGGCAGGCGTCGTCGCTGCGTGCCGGGGTGGCGGCCGTGACCGCTTCCGGCGCGGACGCGCTGGTGGTCCTGCTCGCCGACCAGCCCGGCATCACCGCCGAGGCGGTCCGGGCGGTGGTCGCCGCCCACGCGGACGGGGCGCCGGTCGCCCGGGCGGACTACGACGACCGTCCCGGCCACCCGGTGCTGTTCGACCGATCCGTGTGGTCGGCGCTCGCGCACCTGACGGGCGACGTCGGCGCGCGCGACCTGCTGCGCGACCTGGCCGTGACCGACGTGCCGGTGCCGGGCCCGTGCCCGGCCGACGTCGACCGGCCCGAGGACCTGCCGCGCTAGGCGGATTCCTGTTGGCGCACCATCGCCAGCAGCTCGGCGATGATCGGGCCGAGCTCGAGCCGTTCGGCGAGCTCGGAGCCCTGCAGTCGCTCGAGGTCGGTGACGAGGCGGCGGGGGATGGCGCCCCGGCGGGCGGTCGGCGCCAGCGACCGGCGCAGCCGGCGGCTCCACTCCTGCTCGTCCGCCCTGGACAGCTCGCTGCGGAGGTCACGCATCCGGCCCCAGAAGTCCGAGGTGTCCCGGGACGTGACCACGGAAACCGACCTCCTTCGCCTGGGGCGCGAAATGCCGACCCCGGACGTGGCCCCTCGCACGTCCGGGATCGGCACGCCCCCGGGTCGATCTGGTGAGTGCCGTGGGTGCCCGCGCCAATGAGTTCACGCTACGGCCGCCCGCGCGCCGCCGGCAGGGGGGAACTACCCGAATCCGGCTCCGGCAGGTGGTCACCATGCCACGGACCGTGCGCAGTGCGTGCGCTCTACGTGTTGGCCTGTAGCACAAGGCGCACGAGGTCGGCCTTGGAGGTGGCGCCGAGCTTGTCGCGGGCACGCTCGAGGTGCCCTTCCACGGTGCGGTGGCTGATCACGAGCCGCTCACCCACCTCCTTCGCCGTGAGGCCCGCCACGGTCAGGTCCACGACCTCCCGCTCCCGTCCCGTCAGCGCGTCGAGGCCCACGACCGACGTCGCGGCCCGGCGACCGGCCCGTCCGAGTTCGTCCAGTGCCTGCTGTGCCCGCTCGACCAGCAGGGGCCCGTCCAGCGCCCGGGCGCGGACCAGTGCCTCGTGCGCCCGCCGTGCGGCCGACTCCGTTCGGCCGGCGCGGTGCTCGGCACGGGCCCAGGCGAGGCTGGTGCCGATCATCCGGGACGGGAACGGCATCGCCTCGTAGCGTTCCTCCGCCTCGGCGAAGGCCTCCTCGGCACGGTCGTGGTCGCCCCGTGCCGACCAGTCGAGCGCCTGCACCAGCCGCAGCGCCGCCACGTCGTGCCCGCGGTCGCCGGCCTGCGCGGTGGCGGCCTCGAGGCGCTCCGCGAGCCTCGCCAGGCCCGCGACGTCGCCGGTCGCGTCCAGGGCGCGTGCGTACGACGGGCTGAACGACCAGTGGTAGGTCATGCTGGACCGGGAGGCGAGGTCGAGGGCGCGCTCGTACGTGGGGCGGGCGACCGCCAGGCCGGACGTCTCGAGCTGCGCCCGTGCGAGGTTGGCCAGGGCGGGCACGGAGGAGGACGGCTCGCCGAGCTCGTCGACCAGCTCCAGCTGTGCCGTGGCGTGGGCGAGTGCCTCGGTCCTG
The DNA here is from genome assembly GCA_964505365.1 of uncultured Actinomycetota bacterium. Lineage (GTDB taxonomy): Bacteria > Actinomycetota > Nitriliruptoria > Nitriliruptorales > Nitriliruptoraceae > CAWCLK01. The sequence goes on along the minus strand of CAZDIF010000157.1, from coordinate 3,080 downwards.
CGGCCACGGGCGAGCGCCAGCTGCGCCATCGCCTCGTGCCAGTTCGCCGCCGACAGGGCCGAGTCCGACCAGTACCCCCGCGCGAGGAGCCGCTGCGCGCCGTCGCCGTCGCCCATCCACATCGTGGCCATCGCCAGCCCGCAGAACGGCACGGAGGGCCGTCGCGTCGTGAGCTCGTCCCACACCCGCTGGTGCCGACGGAGCCGGCGGGCCCCCTCGCGCAGGTTCCCGTGGAAGAGGACGAGGTGGTGGCCCGCCAGCAGGTCGGCCCCGGCGTCGTCCAGGGTGTCGGCGCGGGCCATCAGCGCCGCGGCGTCGGCGCAGGCCGCCTCGAGCTCGGCGACCGTGCTGGCCCGGGCGCCCCGGACCAGTGCCATCCGCGCCAGCAGCGTGACGTCCTCGGGCACCTGCAGGACCAGCTGGCCCGCGCGCTCGAGCAGCCGGTCGGCGCGGAGCGCGTCGTCGAACCAGCCCGTGCGCACGAGGTGGTACGCCGCCTGCACGGTGACCAGGAGCTCGAGCTCGTCGTTGCGCGCCTCGGTCAGGGCGAGCGCGCGCTCGAAGGGGGCGAAGGCCTCCGGGTCACCCGTGACCCAGCGCGTCCGCCCCAGGGCGACCAGGGCCCGGACCTCGTGCTCGCGGTCGCCCTGGGCCTGGGCCAGCCGGCGGGCCCGCTCGGCGAGCGACACCGCCTGGGGGCGGTCGGCGTAGAACCCGAACTCGGCCGCCTCGACGGCGATCGCCAGCGATTCGTCCCCGGGTGCGAGGTGCAGCGCCTGCTCGTACCGGCGGGCCGCCTCGCGCGGCTGCAGGCCGGAGGCGGCACGCCGGGCCGCGGCGAGGACGTGGGGGAAGGCCCGGCTCGGCTCGCCGGCCGCGACGAGGTGGTCGCCGAGCAGCCCCGGGGCGACCCGTCCGTCGGCCCGTTCGAGGTGGTCCGCGAGCCGGCGGTGTCCCTCGCGCACGGTCCCGGCATCGAGGTCCGCGAGGATCGCATCGCGGGTCAGCGCGTGGGTGAATGCGTGGTAGGGCACCGGTCCGTCGCGGCGCTCGGCGAGCACCTGCACCTCGACGGCCTGCCCGATCGCCGCGTCCAGGCGCGTCGCGGGCCAGTCCAGGACCTCGCGCAGCACCTCCGGGTCGAGTTCCTCGCCCGCGACGGCCGCCAGCGCCAGCAGGTCCCGGGTGTCCTCGTCGGTGCGGTCGAGGCGCGAGAGCAGGGCGGTGCGTACGGTCGCCGGGATGTCCAGCTCACCGACCGTGTCCTGGTCGACGCCCTCGTCGAGGCGCCCCTCGTCGAGCAGGGCACGGCACAGCTCCTCGACGACGAACGGGTTGCCGCCGGACCGGGCGTGCAGTGCCTCGGCGAAGGCGGGGTCCAGCGGCAGGTCCGGGAAGGTGTGGCGCAGCATCGTGGCGACCTGGTCCGGCTCGAACGGGCGCAGCACCACGCGCTCGTCCGGCTGCCGCCGCTCCACCAGGGCCTGCAGCCGCGCCATCGCCTCCGGCGCCATCGCCTCCCCGGGACGAACGGTCGCGACCACCCACAGCGGCAGCGTCGGCACCTCGGCCGCGACGGCCAGCAGCAGCTCGATGGCGTCCCGGCCGGCCCACTGCAGGTCCTCCAGGACCAGCGTCACGGGCGCCCAGGTGCTGAGCTGGCGCAGGACCTCCACGACCGCCGCCTGCAGCTGCGGGGGGTGGTCGCGACCGTCACCGGCGTGCGGGAAGACCGCGGGCAGCAGCACCCGGGCCGGCCGGGACCGTCCGGAGAAGAGGAGGTCCGTCTCGGCCGGCAGCAGGGTCCGCTCGTACCGGGCGAGCGCGCTGCTGAAGGGCTCGTAGCCGGGAGACTCCGGGCGGCACTCGCCGGCGAGCACGAGGTGGCCGGCGTCCTCGGCCATGCGGGTCGCCTCGGCGGTCAGGCGCGTCTTGCCCATCCCGGCGGGTGCCTCGATCAGCGTGACGACGCCGCGTTCGGCGGCGGTCCGGTGGTGGCTGGCCAGCAGCTCCAGCGCCACCTCGCGTCCCACGACCACCGGGCACGTGACCTCGCGGCGACCGGTTCTCACGCTCAGGTCCTCGCGTCGGTCGTGCGCACCGGTGGCCACTCCCTGGTCGTCAGCTCGCCGCCTCGTCGAACTCGAGGATCGGCGCCGCCCGCAGCAGCTCGCGCAGGGCGGGGCGTTGCTGGCCGGCCAGCTCCGCCTCCTCGACCACGGCACGTTCGTACACCCGGACGGTGCGCACGGCAACCGTCTGCCAGTCGTAGCGCGCGGTGATGCGTCGCCGCCCGCGTGCCACGAGGTCGTCCGCGAGCGCCTGGTCGGACAGCACGGACACGAGCCGGTCGGCCAACTGCTCGGCGTCCTGGGGGGCGAAGCTGAGGCCGTGACCGTCGGACACGATCTCGCGCAGGCCGCCGGTGTCGCCGACGACGACGGGGGTGCCGCAGGCCATCGCCTCGACCGCGACGAGGCCGAACGGTTCGTAGATCGATGGGGCGACCGCGACGTCCGCGGCGGCGTAGTGCAGGCGCAGGTCGTGGTCCTCCAGGAACCCGGTGAACCGCACCACCTCGCCCAGCCCCTTCTCGCCCACCAGCCGGTGCAGTTCGTCCGAGTAGGTGCCGACGCCGGCGATGTGGAAGACGACCGGGCCGACCGCCTCGGCGACGCGTTCGAGGGCGTGGAGCACGGTCTGCACGCCCTTCTCGTACTCGAGCCGGCCGGCGAACAGCACCATCCGCTCGCCGCGGGGCGTCTCGCTGGCGCGGAACGCGGCCACCTCCTCGGCCGGGATCGCGAAGTCGCGGGTGGCCACGGCGTTGGGGACGACGTCGGTCTTGTCCACGGGCAGCTCGAAGATGTCGCCGACCTGCCGGCGCATGTACTCCGAGCAGGTGACGACGCGGCGGGCCTCGTAGGTCAGCCACCACTCGACCTGGTGGATGAGCTTGTTCATCGGCCCGGGCAGGTGGCCCTGGTGGCGGCCGTACTCGGTGGCGTGGACGGTGGCGACCAGGGGCAGCCCGAACGCGTCCTTGATGCCGGCCGCGGCGTAGGTCACCAGCCAGTCGT